>NZ_JANFNV010000015.1:0-92162 GCF_024436075.1 Aeromonas sp. JL9
TATCCACCTTGCGTTACTGACGCTGGCTTGCGCCGTGATCTGCTCGCGCTTCGCTGAGAGGTTTTGTTAGCGGCTCTAAATCAGGAAGGGAGCGGCATCACCCGGTTGCGTCCCAGCTCCTTGGCCTTGTAGAGCAGCTTGTCGGTACGTTCGACCAGACAGTCTGCGCTCTCCTGACCGTTGAACTCGCCCACGCCAAACGAGGCTGTGATGTGGTCGATGCGGCGGCCCGATTTGCGATCCAGAATCGACATCCGCTCGATGGCCCGGCGCATGCTTTCCGCCATCTGTCTGGCCAGCGCCAGAGAGCGATGGGGGACCAGCATGGCGAACTCCTCCCCACCCAGCCGATAGGCGGTGACCCCCTCCTTGCAGGCATCGCGCAGCCGTTTGCTGAAGGCGCGCAGCACCTGATCGCCGAGCAGATGCCCATATTCGTCGTTGAAGTTCTTGAAGCGATCGATATCGGCGAGGATCAGCGAGAAGGGGTGCTGGCTGCGGATCAATCCTTCCAGCTCCAGATCGAAGGCGCGGCGGTTGAGCAGGTTGGTGAGGGCATCCTCGTTGGCCAGTTTGCGTGTCTCGTTGAGCGCCGCCCGCAGTTCCTTGATCTCTTTTTCCGCATTGCTGAGCTGGTTGCGAAAGTGCATGGTGGACATGCGCACATCCCGCGATTCGCGCACCAGCTCCCGCAGGATCCCCATGGTGTCTTCCAGGCTGAAGCCCTCGTCATCAATGCGGCTGAGCTTGTCAAAACTCTTGTCGAGCATCTCCTGAAACATGCCGGTATCGGAGATGGCGTCCTGCATGGAGTGGCCGAGCTCGTTGGCCATGGCGGCGAGGCTCAGTTTCATCGCCTCCATCTGCTTCTCGTCCTGAGCGGCCAGATACTGGTGATAGAGCCGCTCGCAGGTGGTGAGCGAGCAGGTTCCCTGCATTTTGACTGCCTGATCAATCGCCTGGTTAAGCTCGGGCATGCTGGCCGAGACATAGTTGTACCACAGGTGGTAATTGTCCGGCGTCGTGGGGATCTGGTACTTGATCATCAAGGGAACCGCCTGTTTGAGATAGGCGGCGGATTGGGCAAATGTGTCCTTACTCATGAGTTCTGTGTCTCATCATGCCAGCGAACTGAAGATAGTATGACAGAGAGATTGGCCAAAAGGCAGCCGATGGATGCCATTCGCCCCCCCCTCCGATATAATGGCACCGTTACCACCTACCCTAAGGCCTGCTTATGTCTCAAAAAGATCCTTTCCTCGAACGCGAGGCCGAAAAATACGATAACCCCATCGCCAGTCGCGAGTTGATCCTGGAACTCATCAAGGGCCATGAAAAGCCCATGTCCCGTGAAGAGTTGGCCAAGGTCCTCAAGCTGAAAGATGAAGAGCCGTTGGAAGCCTTGCGTCGTCGTCTGCGCGCCATGGAGCGCGATGGACAACTGGTATTCACTCGCAACCAATGTTATGCCCTGCCGGATCGCCTGAATCTGGTCAAAGGTTATGTAATCGGCCACAAGGATGGCTTCGGTTTTCTGCGTCCGGAAGGTGGTGGTCCGGATCTGTATCTGAACAACCGAGAGATGCAACGCCTGATGCATGGCGATTACGTGCTGGTGCAGCCGACCGAGATCGACCGCAAGGGTCGTCAGGAAGCGCGTCTGGTGCGCCTGCTCAAGTCCCGTGAGGCAGACATTGTCGGCCGTTACTTCGTCGAGAATGGCGTTGGTTTCGTGGTGCCGGATGACAGCCGTATCGGCCAGGACATCATCATCCCGGAAGGGGAGAACAAAGGGGCTCGCCAGAGCCAGGTCGTGGTTGTGCGCATCAATCAGCGCGCCACCTCCCGCATCAATGCCGTCGGCACCGTACTGGAAGTGCTGGGCGAGAACATGGCACCGGGCATGGAGATCGAAATTGCCCTGCGTACCCACGGTATCCCGCACACCTGGCCGGAAGAGGTGACCAAAGAGGTTGCCGGTCTCGGTGAGCAGGTGCCTGAGAAAGCCAAAGAGGGCCGCATCGACCTGCGCGCCCTGCCGCTGGTGACCATCGACGGGGAAGATGCCCGTGACTTCGATGACGCCGTCTTCTGTGAAGCCAAGCGTGGTGGCGGCTGGCGTCTGTGGGTTGCCATTGCGGACGTTTCCGCTTACGTGAAGCCCGGCACGGCGCTGGATGCCGAAGCGTATCAGCGTGGCAACTCCGTCTACTTCCCCGAGTTCGTGGTGCCCATGCTGCCTGAGGTGCTCTCCAACGGCTTGTGTTCCCTGAACCCGCAAGTTGACCGCCTCTGCATGGTGTGCGAGATGACCATCTCCGCCGCTGGCCGCATGTCCGGCTACAAGTTCTACGAAGCGGTAATGAACTCTCACGCCCGTCTGACCTACACCAAGGTTGCCGCGATCCTCGATGGCGATCCCAAGCTGCGCCAGCAGTATGATCCGCTGGTGGGCCACATCGAAGAGCTCAACAACCTCTATAAGGCGCTCAAGCATGCCCGTCATCAGCGCGGTGCGGTGGAGTTCGAGAGCGAGGAGACCCGCTTCATCTTCAACGCCCAGCGCAAGATCGACCGCATCGTGCCGCTGGTGCGTAACGACGCCCACAAGATCATCGAAGAGTGCATGATCCAGGCGAACGTGGCTGCTGCTCGTTATATCGAGAAGAACGAAGCCGCCGCCCTGTTCCGGGTCCACGACCGTCCGGGCGAAGAGCGTCTGACCGGTTTCCGCGATTTCCTGGCCGAACTGGGTCTGGAGCTCAAAGGCGGTCTCGAGCCCGAGCCGAAAGACTTTGCCGAGCTGGCAGCCAAGTTTGAAGGGCGCCCGGATGCGGAGCTGCTCTCCACCATGCTGCTGCGCTCCATGCGTCAGGCCATCTATCAGGCCGACAACATCGGTCACTTCGGTCTGGCGTTGAAGTCCTATGCGCACTTCACCTCGCCAATCCGTCGCTACCCAGATCTCATCCTGCACCGGGCGATCAAGTATCAGACCGCCAAGGAGCAGCAGGGCAACCTGCGCCACAAGTGGACCCCGAGCGGTGGTTATCACTACCAGCTGGAAGAAGTGGACCCGATGGGCGAGCACTGCTCCATGACCGAGCGCCGTGCCGACGATGCGACCCGCGACGTGGCCGACTGGCTCAAGTGCGAGTACATGCTGGATCACGTGGGTGACGAGTTTGACGGCGTTATCGCCAGCGTCACCGGCTTTGGCTTCTTCGTGCGTCTGGCCGAGATCCACATCGATGGTCTGGTGCACGTCAGCACCCTCACCAACGACTACTACCAGTTTGATCCCCTGCACATGCAGCTGATTGGCGAGAACTTCCGCCGTCGCTACCGTCTGGGTGACAAGGTGCGGGTCAAGGTGATGGGCGTGAACCTGGATGATCGCAAGATCGACTTCGTGATGGTCGAAGAGCCGCTCAAGGCTACCGGCAAGAACGCCAAAGAGATGGCGCGCAAGCAGGCCGAGATCAAGAAAGAGAAGGCCAAGAGCGCCCAGCGCCACGAAAAACGTAAAGAGGGCAAGGATCACGGCAAATCCGACAAGGGTGGCCGCGCCAAACCGAGCAACAGACGACCGAGCAAAAAGGCTCGCGATAAGGCCAAGAGCACTAAATGAGTACTGAACTGATCTACGGCATTCACGCTGTCACCGCGCTGCTGGAGCGCACTCCCGAGCGCTTTATCGAAGTGTGGGCCCTCAAGGGGCGGGATGACGACCGGCTGCAACCCCTGCTGAACGAGCTGGAATCCCTCGGCCTTAAGGTGCAGAGCGTGAACCGCAAGACCCTTGATGACAAAGCGGAAGGCAACAATCACCAGGGCATCATGGCCCGGGTGAAAGAGGCGCCGAAGCTGGCCGAGCACGATCTGGCCAGCCTGCTGGACGAGCTGGCGGCACAACAGAGCCAGCCCTTCCTGCTGGTGCTGGATGGCGTGACCGATCCGCACAACCTCGGCGCCTGCCTGCGTAGCGCCGATGCTGCCGGGGCTCATGCGGTGATCGTGCCGCGGGACAAGGCCACTGGTCTCACCCCGATCGTGCGCAAGGTTGCCTGTGGCGCCGCCGAAGTGGTGCCGCTCATTCAGGTCACCAACCTGGCCCGGACCCTGCGCGAATTGCAGGAGCGTGGCGTCTGGATCGTCGGTACCGCTGGCGAGGCCGATCACGACCTCTATCAGGCCAAGCTGACCGGCCCGATGGCGCTGGTGATGGGAGCTGAAGGTAAAGGCATGCGCCGTCTGACCCGCGAGCACTGCGACGAGTTGGTGAGTATCCCGATGGCGGGGGCGGTATCCAGCCTCAACGTCTCGGTGGCAACCGGCGTTTGCCTGTTTGAAGCCGTGCGTCAGCGTCGCGGTTAATCATGTTGACTGACAGACCCCCCTTCGATTGGGCGCAGGTCGCAGATAAAGAGGAGGCCGCGCGCCTCCTCTCTTTTGCCCGCCCGCTGACCCTCAGCCCGAAAAGCTGCCTCTGGCTCGCCGGCGACAGCCCTGATCTGCTGGTCAGGGTTGAGCAGGGGCTGCTGCGGGCCAAGCTGGTGCTGGAGGATGGCCGCGAGTACATCAAGGAGTTCTACTGGGAGGGGGACGAGTTTCTCGACTTCCACCACCTGCTTAGTGGCGAGCCAGCCCGCTACAGTGTGGAGGCGCTGGAGCCCTGCCGTCTGCAGCTGTTCAGCCTGGTCGACTTGCGCCAGCTGCCCGGCTGGCCGCGCTGGTACCAGCACCTGTTGGAGGTGCAGCTGCGCATCAAGGAGGAGAAGGAGCAGTTGCTGCTGACCGGCAGCCCGCAGGCGCGCTATCAGCACTTTCTGGATAGCTTTCCTGCACTCGATGCCAGAGTGCCCGACCACCAGATCGCCGCCTATCTCGGTATCACTGCCATTAGCCTTAGTCGCATTCGCAAAAGGTTGCGTTTTGTTTAATAAAGGCTGAGGTTCATAGTCTTACGTTAGCGTTGTTCTCATTTGAGTTCAAAATTACCATGTGTAGTATTTTCAACAGAATGTGGAATTTATCCATGAGATGGTCATTAACTGTGGGTCAGTTAGTTTTAATGCTTTTTGGCAGTGTTTCGGCGGCTTACTCTGCTTCATTTGACTGCTCAGTTGCTGGCACAGTAATAGAGCGAGAAATTTGTCATAACCAGGGACTTGGTGTTCTGGATGAACAACTTGCTGAATCATATCGGGATCTGATCAAAAGAGCCCCGTTAGCTAAACGGAGTGTGCTGCGCACTGAACAGCGACAGTGGTTGAAACAGCGTAATAGCTGTAGTGAACAGTCATCAATGCTGGTGCATTGTCTGAAAAATAGTATGACTGAACGGCTCAAAGCGCTTGATGAGCGTCTGTCACTTCAAGAGCAAGAGTTTGCCAAGGTTGTGAGTTCAATTCCTGGCAACCCTGCTGTCGCCGCGACCAAATTAAAGGACTACAGCACAGCAGAAGCATCAGCCTGGTTGGTCTATCTCAATCAGTTTGAGCCAACTAGCAAGGTGAGTGATGAACTGGCTCAAGCCCGCTATGAACAAGCGTTGGCTAATTTCAGCGACAAATCTGTCGCTCTTATGGCATCAGACAATGGTTACGATGCGGCTGCCACAAAGGCTAAGGCTGCGCTCATTCTGCTACGTTTAGCCCTCGAAGATGCCTCCAGAAATGAATCACAGATGCACTGTTTTATTTTTAAGCGGGTCGGTTGGCCTGCGTATGAGGCATTTGGCGGGTTCTGGGGTTCCAGTCGTGACAGTCAAGTGCCCTATTGCACAGTGCCGAAGAATTTGTTCAATCAACCCGCATGGAAACGGCTGTGGCAGACACTGGAGGTCCAGATGGGGCGAGTGTCCCCGAATTTTGGCACGATCGTGCATGGATACTATGCCAGTTGGACGATCAATGAGTTGCACGTCAATATTGCTCCGCAGGATTTTATGGCAATAGATCAGAAGTTCATGTCAACCCAACCAGTCGAGCCGCGCCTCAGCAACTGGGATGAGAAATCTTGGCCGGCCATAGAACGTGACGCTGTGATTAAGGCTCTTCCTACTGTTCGCCAGATCACCAAGATGTGGTTGCAGGATGAGAAGGGAATGCAGGCATCGGCTGCCACAATTGCTGCGAACAATATTGTTGCAATTTGGATGAACCAGAGACTTGATCTCATCGAAGAGTTTTCTGGGGCTGAATAACTCGTTACAGGCACTGAACTTAACAAAGGTTAATGCGGGGCGCTGGCGCCACGATTATGCTGGCAGGCCGAACTGATAAGGAGTTGCCGATGAACTGGATCCTGAAACCCTGGTCTGAACTGACCACAGACGAGTTGTATGAGTTGCTGGCGCTGCGGGCCGAGGTGTTCGTGGTGGAGCAGACCTGCCCCTTTCAGGATCTGGACGGGCTCGATCGCCGCGAAGGGGTCTTGCACCTGCTCGGATATCAGGGCGACCAGCTTGCTGCTTACGCGCGGATCATGGCGCCCGGCATCGGCGATGAGAGCGGCGCCGCTATCGGCCGGGTGGTGACCTCACCCAAGGCGCGTGGCGGTGGTCTTGGTCACCAGCTAATAGGCGAGGCGGTCAAGGCGTGCGAGGCGCGCTGGCCGACTCACAGCATCTGGCTGGGGGCACAGGCCCATCTGCAGGGCTTCTATGGCCAACACGGTTTTGTGGCGGAAGGAGAAGGCTATCTCGAAGATGATATCCCCCATATGGGAATGCGCAGAGTGGTGGCATAACCACTCGTCAGCGTGATTCAGAATGCAGAAGGGCCATCCCGCGGGATGGCCCTTCTCTTTATCGCCAGGCGATCACTTCTTCTTTTTCTTCTTGGCGGACTTCTTCTTGTCGACCGGCTTTTTCTTCTTCACCGGTACCCGCGCTTCCTTGTGTTTCGGGCGCAGCTCGTCGATCACCCGGCGCTTGAGGCGCTCCTCGGTGTAGCGTTCGATTTTGGCGACCATCGCCATGTCGTGGGCTTCCACCAGGCTGATGGCACAGCCACGGTTGCCGGCGCGGCCGGTACGGCCGATCCGGTGGACGTAAACGTCGGCGCCGTAGGGCATGTCGTAGTTGATGACATGGCTGACGTTCGGCAGGTCGATGCCGCGGGCGGCGACGTCGGTGGCGATCAGGAAGGGTACTTCCCCTTCGTGGAACTTGCGGATCGATTCGATACGCTTGCTCTGCTCCATCTCGCCACGGATCCAGGCGCAGGAGATACCTGCAGCCTGCAGCTGGCCGGAGAGCTCCGCCAGACGCTCGCGAGTCTTGACGAAGATAATGGCCTTCTGGGTTTCCGGATCTTTCAGGATATGGGTCAGCAGCGCCAGTTTGTGGGTGGCGTCATCGGCCAGATGGATCCACTGGGTAATGGGGCGACGTTCGCTGCGGGGCGGTTCGGCATGCAGCTCCACCGGATCCTTGAGGATTTCGTTGGCGAACTTCTCAAGGCCGGCCCCTTCCAGGGTGGCGGAGAAGAGCATGGTGTGCTTGCGGTAGCGCGCCTCTGCCACGATGCGGTTCACATCCTTGATAAAGCCCATGTCCAGCATGCGGTCCGCTTCATCCAGCACCAGCACTTCGATGTCGTGGCTCTCGAACTCCTCTTTCTCGATGTACTCGAGCAGACGGCCCGGGGTGGCGACCACGATGTCGGTGGTCTTGGTCAGGGCAGGCAGCTGCTCTTCATGGCTGACGCCGCCGATGATGGTCTCGATGCTGAGGTTGGTGTGAGCCGCCAGCGCCTTGGCGTGGGCGGTCACCTGCAGCGCCAACTCGCGGGTCGGGGTCAGGATCAGCATGCGGCAGGGGCCCGGCTTGCGGCGCGGGAAATCCAGCAGGTGCTGGAGTGCCGGCAGCAGGAAAGAGGCGGTCTTGCCGGTACCGGTCGGAGCGGATGCCAGAATATCGCGGCCGTCCAGGGCTGGCTCCAGCACCATCTGCTGGATGGTGGTGGGGCGGGTGAATCCCATCTCGGCCAAGGCCCGGTTGAGGGCTGGGTGCAGGTCGAAATCATCAAAGGACTGGCTCATGGCAATACTCGGTCATTAAGGAAACGGCAGATTATAGGCGATTATCTCGTCGGCTCCTATTGGTGAGTGTGTCTTAGCCGCTATAATCGCCCACCATTTTTGCAGATGACGGGGGCCAGATGGGACGTAGTCGCGGATTTACCTTCAAACAGTTCCATATCAATCACGATTGCTGCGCCATGAAGGTGGGCACCGATGGCATTTTGCTCGGTGCCTGGGCGCCGGTCGAACAGGCGCGTCGAGTGCTCGATATCGGCACCGGCAGCGGCCTGATTGCCCTGATGCTGGCCCAACGCAGCAGATCAGACTGCCGTCTTGATGCGGTCGAGCTGGATATTAATGCGGCCAGTCAGGCGCGGGAGAATGCTGCTGCTTCTCCCTGGGCCGATCGGGTGACCGTCATAGAGAGTGCCATTCAGGATTATCAGGCCGACCCTTACGATCTTGTCGTCTCCAACCCTCCCTATTTCGTGGCAGGCCAGTCATTTAGCGATCCGGCGCGGGCGTTGGCCCGCCATACCGGTGCCCTCGACAGCCACGCATTACTGGCGGCCTGCGATCGTTTGCTGAGCCCGAACGGGCAGGTGGCGCTGGTGCTGCCGACGGCGATGGCCGATGAAATTTTATGCATTTCGGCGAATTATGATCTGCATGGCATTTGTTATACAGCTGTTATCACCAGAGGGGGTAAAGAGGCAAATCGTGTTTTATTGCTACTTGGCAGAGGATTAAACAGGTGTGAGAGGGGTGAAATTGTGATCCATTCTGCTGATGGGGCCTATTCCGACAGATATATCCAACTGACCAACCCCTTCTATTTGAAGATGTAAATTTCGTCTTGAACTATTTTTTCACGCCATTATGCTGGTTCCAGATCGAGCGCCCGCTCCAGACCAGCTAAAACCACTGGTTGCGATGAAAAAACATGCGGGGCTCTTTTTTTATACCCCCTGAACACACCGGTCAGCGACCGATAAAAACTATAACAAGCAATAATTTACAAGACAGACGAGGTTGAACTTGACGAAATCACTCACATTGTCCGATGTACTCGGATTAGGGTTTATGACCTTCGCCTTCTACCTGGGCGCCGGTAACATCATTTTCCCGCCGTTGGCCGGTTACATGGCTGGTGAGCACCTCTCCCTGGCGATGTTTGGCTTCCTGGTCACTGCCGTGGGCCTGCCTCTGGTGACCATTCTGGCCGTGGCGAAAGCCGGTAACGGTTGGGCTGGCATGACCAAGCTGCTGCCTGCCGGTGTCGCGACTGCGCTGGCCGTTGCCATCTATATCATCATCGGCCCGGCCTTTGCCGCGCCCCGTACTGGTCTGGTTGCCTACGAGATGGGCCTCAAGCCGTTCATCGGTGACATGGGGCAAGCGGGTCTGGCTGCCTATACCGTGATCTTCTTTGGTGTGGCCATTCTGGTTTCCATGAACCAGGGCAAGCTGATGGACGCCATCGGCAAATACCTGACTCCGGTACTGATGCTGCTGCTGCTGACTCTGGCGATCGGGGTATTTGTTGCGCCGCAAGGCTCCATGCCTGATGCATCCGGTGACTATCAGAACAGCCCCTTCGTGAAAGGGATCCTGGAAGGCTACAACACCATGGACACCCTGGCGTCCCTGATGTTTGGCGCCCTGATCGTCGATCTGCTGCGCCAGAAAGGCATCAACGATTACAAGAGCCAGTTCAAGTATCTGGCCATTGCCGGCCTTATCTCTGCCGTTGGTCTGAGCGTGGTGTACGTCTCCCTGTTCCAGCTGGGTAACACTGCCGCCGGTGTGGCGACCGATGTCAGCAATGGTGGCGCCATCGTCAACGCCTACGTACTGAGCCTGTTTGGTCAGCCGGGTCAGTTCATTCTGGCGGCCATCATCACTCTGGCGTGCTTTACCACTGCAGTCGGTCTGATCTCCGCCTGTTCCGATTTCTTCCACAATCTGACCGGCATGGCTTACAAGAAGCTGGTGGTGTTGCTGGGCGTTATCTGTGCCGTGGTGGCCAACGTGGGCCTGAGCCAGTTGATCAGCCTCTCCATTCCGGTGCTGGTTGCCATCTATCCCGTTGCTGTGGCGCTGGTACTGGTCACCTTCCTGAAGGGTTATTTCGGCCGTCCCCGTCTGGTGTTCCGTGGCGTGTTGATGGTTGCCTTCCTGTTCGGTTGCCTGGATGGTCTGGGTGCTGCCGGGATGAAGATGGATGCGTTTGCCTTCCTGCCGCTGTTCGACAAGGGCCTCGCCTGGCTGATGCCGACCCTGCTGGCTTGCGTAGTTGGCGTGATGGTGCGTCCAACCGAGATGGCTGCCGAAGCTGCCTGATCACACCCGATCTGATATTGCCAAGAGCCTGCCCCGTGCAGGCTCTTTTGTTTTCTGTGAGCCTAGCTTCTCGCCTCGCTTTGCACTGCCGTAGTTGTCCCCGTGCTCAGATAGCATCTGAGCAGCCGTATTTGGCCGCTATAACCTGTTCCCCCCTTCTCACCTCCCATACGCCACATGCGACACCTGTTTATGGAGCGCTGAGTTATTCGGTGATTAATTCCACAGCGGTAAATTGTTTCAAGATATTAATTGGTGATTGAGATCGAACTCCTCTTCTTTATGCTAAAGGTGGTGCGCCTCATCCGGTCCGCGGGCCGTGTGGGGACGAGAGGTATTGTTACCGGTTATCTGCCAGGCAGTGGGTGCAATCAATAACAAGCTGATAAGGCAGATGAGGTTGAGTTTGACGAAATCATTGAAGTTGTCCGACGTATTCGGATTGGGGTTTATGACGTTTGCCTTCTATCTGGGGGCTGGCAATATCATTTTTCCGCCGCTGGCCGGTTTTATGGCCGGTGAGCATCTGCTGGCCGCCATGTGCGGCTTTTTGCTGACGGCGGTGGGTTTGCCGCTGATCACCCTGATTGCGGTGGCCAAGGGGAGCTCGGGGGGTGGCGCGAGTGGCTGGACCGGAATGACCCGCTATCTGCCCGCCGGGGCGGCGACGGCGCTGGCCATCGCCATCTATATCATCATGGGGCCAGCCTTTGCCATTCCCCGCACCGGTCTGGTCGCCTACGAGATGGGGCTCAAGCCCTGGCTCGGCGATGCCGGTCATGAGGGGCTGCTGATCTACACCCTGAGTTTCTTCGCGCTGGTGATCCTGGTGGCGCTTGATCGGGGCAAGCTGCTTGATGCGGTCGGCAAGTATCTGACCCCAGCCCTGATGGCGATGCTGCTCATTCTTGCGGTCGGGGTCTTTATGACGCCGCAGGGCACCATGCCTGATGCCAGCGGTGAGTACATAGATGCGGCTCTTACCAAAGGAATGCTGGAGGGGTACAACACCATGGATACCCTGGCCTCCCTGATGTTTGGTGCCCTGATCATCGGGTTGCTGCGCCAGAAGGGGATCGAGGATTATCGCAGCCAGTTCAAATATCTGACCATCGCGGGCTTGATCTCGGCGGTCGGGTTGTCGGCGGTGTATGTCTCGCTCTTTCAGCTGGGCAACAGCGCCGGTGGGGTGGCGAGCGATATCAGCAATGGAGGCGCCATCGTCAATGCCTACGTCCTGAGCCTGTTTGGCCAACCGGGTCAGTTTATTCTGGCTGCCATTATCACCCTGGCCTGTTTTACCAGTGCGGTCGGCCTGCTCTGTGCCGGTGCCGACTACTTCCATGGCCTGACAGGTTGGGCCTATCGTAACTGGGTGATCCTGCTGGGGGCGCTCTGTGCACTGGTGGCCAATGTGGGGTTGAGCGAATTGATCGGCCTCTCCATTCCGGTGCTGGTGGCCATCTATCCGGTTGCCATCGCGCTGGTGCTGGTGACCTTCCTCAAGGGATGGTTTGCCCAGCCACGGCTGGCGTTTCGCGGCGTGCTGACGGTCGCCTTTTTGTTTGGTTGCCTCGATGGGCTGGGGGCTGCCGGGATGGCGATGGACGGCTTTGCCTTCCTGCCGCTGTTCGACAAGGGGCTTGCCTGGCTGCTGCCGACTCTGTTGGCCTGCATCGTTGGCATCCTGGTGCGACCAAGCGGTAAACTGGCGGCCGAAGCGGCTTGATTCAGAAACAACGAGATAGCAAAGAGGCCAGCAGCTGCTGGCCTCTTCTGTTTCTGCCGGATCCGTTACCGGATCAGATTTGCGGGCCTTTCGGCTTGGGTTTGCCCTCCAGACCATACCAGTGGGTTTCTACCCGTCCGGCATGCCACTCGAAGGAGCCCCAGGGCTGCTTGGCTTCCCAGCGCGGGAAGTTGATGAGCACCCGGTTATCTTCGTACTTGTAGAGGGAGGTGCTGATCTGAATGTCCGACAGGATCAACAGCAGGGCCCAGCAGATGAAAATCCATTTCAATGCTTTCCACATAGGGTTACTCGAAGCAAATTTCGATAGTGGCGCGACCGAAATCCGATTCGAACGGCATCATGATCTTGGTGCCATCGGCACGGTGGGTAATGGTGTGGTTGGGGCCGGAGACGATGATGGGGGTAGCCATGTCAAACTCGTAGCCCTTCTCGCCCAGCATCCGCTTGGCACCGCCGGTCACCATGTTGGTGATTTCACCGACCATGTCGGTCACCTCTTCGTTGATGTTGGCGGGAGCTTCCCCCAGCATGCGGCGCATGATCTCCAGCGCCAGTCCCTTCTCGAAGCTGATGGAGAGGGAGCCACGGGTCTGCGGGCCGACCATGCCGATCAGGCCGGAGACGTCGCCGCGCGCCAGCTCATCCATCTTGCGTTTCGGTTTGCCCGGTTTGAGTTCCAGCTGTGCCATGGTCGAGAGCACATTGAGCAGGGATAGCAGGAACGGATTTACAAAATCAGCCTTCATGATGACTTCCTACAGTGGGCGTACAACGGGCACATTGGCCATGTGCCTCTATCGTCTTATTGGTAATAGTAAAACCATGCAAGTGGGCCTGCTCGGAAAACGCGCTATCGATCGCCGTATCGTGAAGCTCGACCACATCCCCGCACTCGTCGCAGATCAGCAACTGCATCGGGTGAGCGTGATCGAAGTGGCAGCAGAAGATAAACGCGTTGAGAGATTCCACCTTGTGAGCAAAGCCCTGTTCGAGCAAAAAATCGAGTGCCCGATAGACGGTTGGCGGCTTGGCATTGGCTTCGGTTTGTTGCAGCTGGGCCAACAAATCATAGGCGCTGATGGCGTTGCCGTGTGCCGCCAGCAGGCGAAATACCTGACGTCGGGTCGGGGTGAAGCGGATCCCTCGCTGTATACAGAGTCGCTCGGCTCGTTGTAAAAGTTGGTCTTGATTCATGATCGCGCAGATACCCTTTCTATTAGCCGGATACTATCACAGGGCCTCGCATGGCGCGGCGACAAAATTCATTTTCTGGGGCTGCTTCACGTTGTGATAAAATCCGCCCCTTTCTTTAGCCAACCCGGATGATTTTTATGCAGGCGCAGCGTTTTTCCATCGCCCCCATGCTGGACTGGACTGATCGGCATTGCCGTTACTTTCATCGACTGATGAGCCGCCAGACCTTGCTCTATACCGAAATGGTGACCACCGGTGCCATCATCCACGGCAAGGGGGATTATCTGGGTTACAGCGAGCAGGAGCACCCCATCTCCCTGCAGCTGGGTGGCAGCAATCCGGCTGATCTGGCGCGATGTGCCAAGCTGGCCGAGGAGCGCGGCTATGACGAGGTGAACATCAACGTCGGCTGCCCCTCCGATCGGGTGCAGAATGGCCGCTTTGGTGCCTGCCTGATGGGTGAACCGGCGCTGGTGGCGGACTGCGTCAAGGCGATGCGCGATGTAGTCGATATTCCGGTGACGGTGAAGACCCGTATCGGCATCGACGATCAGGACTCCTACGAATTTCTGCAGGCTTTTATCGAACAGGTGCGCGATGCTGGTTGCGATACCTTCATCGTCCATGCCCGCAAGGCCTGGCTGAGCGGCCTGAGCCCCAAGGAGAACCGCGAGATCCCGCCCCTCGATTATCCCCGCGTCTATCGGGTCAAGCAGGATTACCCGGATCTCACCATCGCTCTCAACGGCGGCGTCACCTCCATGGAGCAGACTCTGGAGCACCTGCAACACGTCGATGGCGTCATGATGGGGCGTGAAGCCTATCAGAACCCCTACATTCTGGCGCAGGTGGACAATCTGGTGTTCGGCCAGAACAACGCCGTGCCGAGCCGCCACGAAGTGGTGCGGATGATGCTGCCCTATATCGAGCAGGAGCTGGCCAAGGGCAACTACCTCTCCCACATGACCCGCCATATGCTGGGGCTGTTCCAGAACATGCAGGGGGCTCGCGCCTGGCGCCGTCACCTGAGTGAGAACGCCTGCAAACCGGGCGCCGGTATTCAGGTGGTGCTGGATGCCATGGCCAAGGTGCCGGAGTTTGCCAGCAGCGAGGCGGCCGAATAAGCCAGTTGTGCCAAGACAAGAGCAACAAAAAGCGCGTCAGTTGACGCGCTTTTTTGATCGCTATCGCTTCAATATCTGAACTGGTTGATCAGCCGCGAGAGATCCTGCAGCCGCTCTACCAGCAGGGTGATGCCATCTAGCGCCTGCCTGCTGTTGTCGGCAGTGTGGCTGGCCAGTTGGTGGATCTGGTGCACCCCTTCATCGAGGGTCGCCGTGACGTCGGCCTGCTGACTCACCGCCTGGGCGATCTCGTCGCTGGTGCGGGTTACCTGCCCCAACATTTGGTTTATCTGGGTAAGCACATCGGCGGTGGTGCCCGCGTGCTGCTGGCAGCGCACCGAGGTCTGCGCCCCTTGTGTCATCCCCTCCGACAGCTGTCGTGTAGTCTGTTGCAGCGCCTGGATCATCTCGTGGATCTCGCTGGTCGAGGCACGGGTCTTCTGGGCCAGCGCCCTCACTTCATCCGCCACCACGGCAAAACCGCGCCCCTGTTCGCCCGCCCGGGCGGCCTCGATGGCCGCATTGAGTGCGAGCAGGTTGGTCTGGTCGGCGATTTGACTGATCACCTCCAGAATACCGCTGATCTTCTGGCTGTCGCTGGTGAGCTGGGCCAGCACGGCGTGGTTGGCATCCAGCTCCTGATGGAGTTGGTTGACGGCAGAACGGGTGGTCGCCAATGCTTGCAGCCCCTCGTCGGAGACCTGCTGTACCTCTATGACCAGATTGCTCGCCTCATGGGCACTGTGGGCCACATCGCGAATGGAGTGGCTCAGCTCGGTGATGGCGGTCGCCAGCTGCTCGCTGTGGGCGCGCTGCTGCTGCAGATGGGTATCGATGGTCTGGATATTGCCCCGGTCATCTTCGGCTGCCTGCAGGATCTGCTGGTTGGTGTCGGCACTGCGCCCGACCACTGCCTTGAGCTCGGCCTGCTTCATCCGCAGGGCCAGTTCGACGGCAGCCAGGGTGTCGCGCCGTCGGGTGTAGAGCACCTGACAGAGGCGGGTTCCCTTGTCTTGAGCGGCAAGGGTAAGCAGATGAGCCAGCCGTTGCTGCAATCGCCAGCCGTGGATTGCCTGTGCCAACAGCAACAAGGCGGTGGGCAGCAGCCATAACAGGTTGCCGGTGGCAAAGGTAGCAAGGGTGGTGAGCAAGGCAGAAATGGAGAGCCAGAGGGTCAGCCGACCCGGTTCAATGTGACACCGGCTCAGCCAGGGGAGCGCCTTGCCGCTGCGCAGCAGGCCATAGAGCTGCTCGGCCCAGGCCACATCGCTGGCGGCGGGTTTGGTGCGCACCGACTGGAACTCGACGATCTCCTTCTGCGCATTGAGGATCGGGGTGACGTAAGCGTTTACCCAATAGAACTGACCGCTTTTGGCGCGGTTCTTGACCAGTCCCATCCAGCTTTTGCCCTGTCGCAGCCGCTGCCACATGTCGGTGAAGGCCGCCTTGGGCATGTCGGGGTGTCGCACCAGATTGTGGGGTACCCCTTCCATTTCGGCAGCACCATACCCGGCCACATCACAGAAATGCTGGTTGGCATAGGTAATATGACTGGCGGGATCCGTGGTCGAGATGAGTGCGATGTTGTCGGGGAAGTGTATCTCCCCCTCCTGATGGAGTTTGGTCATGTGTCGTTCCTGAAAAAGCCAAGTAACTGATAAATATATTTTTATTGTCGTTCTCAGTTAATCATTCTAAGGCTCTTCAGTGACCCGAACTTGGCTTGGGTCAATTAATCAACACAATGAATTGATGAAGTGAGGGTCAGCTGGCCGGTGTGAAATCGTGAACTTCACCCTTTCTTGGGGCGAGGCGAGGATCATCATCTTTGTACTCATGTACAAGCTGCATGGTTTTGCAGAAGCTGGCTTGTTTGTCGTACTCCTGACGAGCCAACTCGATGGCCCGCTCGGCCCGGCGCCGCTCCATCTTGTCAGACTTGCGATCGCTGAACTGTTGCTGCTGGTGCAGCATCCAGCCGACAAACTCTTGCTGGCATTGGGATTCGCTGTTGGCCTGAGCAGGCAGGGTCCACAACAATGAGAGCAGTATCAAATAACGCATGTCTGACTGGGTATTGAAGATTAATTGAACAGAAGGGGCGGCATTTTAGGCTGGAAATCGGGGTGTGAACAGTATCAATAGCGAGGCCCTGCGGGGCCTCGCATCGTTGTGGCCGGTCTCAGTGTTTGACGAGGTACAGCTGGCGGCTGTAGGCCACATCTTCCGGGTTGTTGATGGGGTAGCCCTTGAGCCATGGCTTGATGAGGCGGGCATTGGTGTACTGGTAGATGGGGGCGATGGGGGCTTGATCCAGCAGGATCGCCTCCGCCTCGCCAAACAGCTTGCTGCGGCTGGCGGCATCCTGAGTGCTGGCCGCCTCTGCCAGCAGCTGGTCATAACGGGCATTGGCAAAGCCAGCCATATTGCCGCTGTGACGGGAGCCCCACAGGCCGAGGAACACTGACGGGTCGTTGTAATCTGCGACCCAGGAGGAGCGTATCACCTCGAACTGACCGCTCTGGCGACTGTCGAGATAGGTTTTCCACTCCTGATTGGTCAGCTCGACCTCGGCGCCCAGCTTCTGCTTCCACATGCTGGCAATCGCCAGTGCCATCTTCTTGTGAATTTCCGCGGTGTTGTAGAGCAGGGTCAGCTTGAGCGGCTTGTCCGGGCCGTAACCAGCCTCCTTGAGCAGGGCCTTGGCCTTGCTGTCCAGCTCCGGTTGGCTGCTGGTGGAGAGCAGGTTGGCGGCCGGGGTAAAGCTGGCGGTCACATCCGGAGTGAAGTGATAAGCCGGTTTCTCGCCGGTACCGAGCACCTTGTCGGCGATCAGGGCGCGGTCGATGGTGTAGGAGAGCGCCTTGCGTACCCGCACATCGTTCAGTGGTGCCTGACGGGTATTGAAAGCGTAGTAGTAGGTGCCGAGCTGATCCGGGGTGTAGACCTCATTCGGGATCTGCTGCTTCAGCTTGTCGTACTGCTCCTTGGGGAAGGATTCGGTGATATGCAGATCGCCAGCCAGGTAGCGGTTGGTCGCCGCGCTCTCCTGATTGATCGGCATGAAGATCACCTTGGTCAATACGGTATGGGCCCGATCCCAGTAATAAGGGTTGGGGGTCAGCTCCAGCTTCTCGTTGACCACCCGGTTGTTCAGCACAAATGCACCGTTGCCCACCAGTTTGCCGGGTTGGGTCCACTGGTTGCCGTACTGCTTGATGCTGGCCTGATGGAGCGGCGACAGGCTGGGGTGGCTCAGCAGGTTCAGGAAGTAGGGTACCGGCTGGGAGAGGGTCACCTGCAGGGTGTGGTCATCGAGGGCCTTGACCCCCAGCTCGCTGGCAGGCAATTTGCCAGCCACGATCTCGTCCACCTTGTCGAAACGGGCCAGTTGGGCAAACCAGGCGAAGGTGGCCGCCTCTTTCGGGTCGACCAGCTTGCGCCAGCCGTAGACGAAGTCGCCGGCCTTGACCGGATCGCCGTTGGACCAGCGCGCATCCGGGCGCAGATGGAAGGTAAAGAACTGGTTGCCCTTGTTCTCCCAGCTGGCCGCCACCCCGGCAACCGGTTTGCCATCCGGCCCCTGGGTCAGCAGCCCCTCGAACAGATCCCGCAGTACCTGCAACTCCGGCAGGCCGACCAGCTTGAGCGGGCTCAGGCTCGCAGGTTCATCCTTGAGGTGGCGAACGACAATCTGCTCGGCGGCGAGTTGTGTTCCGGCGGGAATATCGGCAGCCTGGACAGCAGCACAGCCCAGCAGGGCCAGCAAGGGGCTCCATCCTTTCATGGGTCGGATCCTTCAAATAGTGTGAAGCGGGGAGAAAACTCGGCGAGAAAATATCGCCGACAGATGGGAAATCATGATATCCCGTTTGCTGGTCTGACCGCCAGCATTCGACTCTCACTCCCAATCGGGGTAGAAGAGCGTTCCCGGCGTCTGAGCAGTTCAATGTGGTGAGGAGTGTCAAACGATGAAAGCATGGTTATTGCTGGCCTGTGTGCTGAGCCAGGGTGCCTGGGCGTTGGCCCCGTGCCAGAGCGACACGGCGGTGGGCAACTGGTGCGAGATCGGCATCGATGCCTTGCACCCGACCCAGGGGGGCGTCGGCCAGATCCAGGTCGATGAGACCCAGGCCACATTGGTGGGCATGAGCGCAAAGCAGCTCGACAAGTTGATGAAAAAGAAAGAGATTCCTGTAGTGATTGCGCCGGATGGCAGTTACTGGCTGGTGGACAGGCACCATCTCACCAAGGCGTTGTGGCAGCAGGGCGTCAAGGATGCCCGGGTCAAGGTGATTGGCCGTCTGCAGGACAAAGCCAACTTCTGGAGCCAGATGCAGAACAACCATTGGGCCTGGCTCAAGGATGAGAAGGGGCTGCCGCTGACCCCGGAGCAGTTGCCGACCAGTATCGACAAGCTGCCTGATTACCCCTATCGCACCCTCGCCGGACTGCTGCAGAATGCGGGCTACTTTCGCAAGGATAAACAGGTCTATTTTGTCGAGTTTGCCTGGGCCAGCTGGCTCGGCAAGCAGATGCAGTGGATGCCGGTGGACAGCGCCAATCTGGCGGCCCGGCTGCAACAGGCCAAACGGCTCGCCTGCGGCAGCGATGCCAAGGATCTACCCGGTTATCCCGGCAAGCAGTGCAGCCTCAACCAGTCCAAAAGCGCGCAATGAGTGGATGTGCGATGACGGCATCCAGAGCATGCCGGAGATAAAAGAGGGCGACCCCGGGGTCGCCCTTATGCTGTCAGCTACTGGTTAGCGGTGGTCACTCATGGCGCTCCGCCCAGTGGGCAGCCGCCTGTTCAAGCAGGGCGACGTCACCTTGCTGGATCAGCGGCAGCAGATCGTTGACCTGTTGATCCGGCCAATCCCACCAGGCGAGGGCCTGTAGCCGGGCTATCTCCTCCTCGCCAAAGCGCATTCGCACCACCCTGGCCGGGGTGCCCGCCACCATGGCATAGGGCGGCACATCCTGATTGACCAGCGAGCGGGCGGCGATGATGGCGCCGTCGCCAATGGTGACGCCGGGCATGATCATCGCCTCCATGCCGATCCAGACATCGTTGCCGATGCGGGCATCGCCAGCGGGGCGGTAGCTGCGCTGGAGCGCCGCCAGATCGGCGAACGGATAGGTGCTGATGAAGGCCGTATTGTGGGTGTGGTTGCCCCCCATGATGATCTTCACTCCGGCGGCAATCTGCACATAGTCGCCGATATGGAGGCGGTCGATATGCCAGAGCGGCTCCCAGCCGGTTTCCGGGCTGCGGCTGAAGGGATCGCCATGGAGGTAGCGCACTGCCACCTCTTCGAAGGGGCCATCCCAGGCACCCGAGTAGTAGCTGTGTTGCCCCTTGAGGCAGATATTGGGGTTGGTCACCGTCAGGTGCAGGTATTCGACCTGCGACCAGTGTTGGCAGGTGCTCATATTGGTACTCCTTTGCTGAATGGATCGGATGGGTTGCGTTCGCTTGAGCGCAGCTAATAGATCCAGACCAGCATGCGGGGCACGCAGAGCAGGGAGCAGCCCAGCATCTGCGGGAGGCGTGGTCGCATTGTGGTGTGCTCCAAAGAAGGGGGGAAGGGCACGATCATAAGGTCGGGCGCCGGGTTTGCCAAGGTTGCGCAGAGATCCTGCACTAACCCTCTGGTTGATATTTATTCTCAATTAGCCATGATAACACTCCCACCATGACGGACTCGGGAGAGCGAGATGACACCGCAAAGTTGGCAACGATACATGCTGGAGGCGGAGCGTGCCTGGCAGGCCGGTTCGCTGGGGGCGGCGATCTGCTTTTATCAGCAGGCGCTGGGGGATGTTTACGAGATGACCCAGGTGGAGTTGACCGAACTGGCCACCATGCGGGTCGCCACCTGTCACCGGCTGGCTGACTTCTGGCGGGCGATGGATGAGCCGACTTACGAGTTGCGCTACCTGAAGCTTGCCTCCGAGCTGGTGACTGCGCTGGTGCCACAATGCCCGAACTGGGAATGCGAGGCGCTGATCAGCGAGCTGGGTTGCTGTCGCGGTGCCCTGCTCGCCTTTCTCAAGCGCCACCCCAATCCGGAAATTGCCCGGCTGATCCAGTTGCAGGACAAGGTGCAGGGCTGCGAGCTGATCGGCCGTTTTCGCCTCAACTGAACGGGTTTGGGCGCGGCTCAGCTCCGCCGTTTGAGTTTCTGGGCGATGCGCTGCTGCGCCTCTTCCCCTTGCAGTGCCTGGGCGAAGGCGCGCGCTTCCAGATCAATGACGAAGTGCACCGCCTGTTTAAGCTCCTGTTTCAGCAGCACCTTGCTCTTTTGCAGCGCTCTGGGCGGTTTGGCCGCCAGCTTCAGTCCCTGCTCGCGGGCAAGGGAGAGCACTCCATTGGCCGCCACCACCTTGTTGGCCAGCCCTAGCCGCAGAGCCTCTTCAGCATCCATCGCCTCGGCCAGCAGCAACAGCTCGGCCGCCTTGAGGTGTCCCACCAGACGCGGCAGCAGCAGGCTGGAGGCGAACTCCGGCACCAGTCCCAACTCGACGAAAGGAAGCTGCAAGCGGGCATTATCCCCTAGATAGACCAGATCGCAGTGCAGCAAAATGGTGGTGCCAATCCCCACTGCAGGGCCTGCAACAGCGGCGATCACCGGTTTGGGGAAATCGGCCAGGGTATGGAGGAACTGCAGGATGGGGTCGTCGGGCTCCAGCGCGCTCTTGCCCATAAAGTCAGCCAGATCATTGCCCGCGGTAAAGCAATCCTGCTGCCCCTGCAACAGCAGGACATGCACCTCCTCATCGGCTGCCGCCTCTCGCAGCACTGCCACCAGTTGCTTATAGAGCTCGGTATTGAGAGCGTTGCGTTTGTCGGGGCGGTTGAGGGTCAGGGTGAGCAAGCCATCCTGCTGCTCGGCAATGAGAATGGGGGCCATGTCTAAATCCTTGTTATTGAAAGGTGCAAAAAAGGTTGCTGCTGGGGTAACCTTGGCGCCGTTTAACAACATCATAAAAGGATTTCAACCATGTTTAAACGTGCGTTTTATTCTCTGCTGGTTCTGGGGATGACTGCGCCTGCACTGGCCAAGGTCGAGGCCGTCGACGGCTATGTGCGCCTGTTGCCGCCTGGCTCCCCCAACACTGCCGCCTTTATGGTGCTGAAGAATGACGCCGACCAGCCGGTCAAGCTGGTGGCGGCGGCTTCTGCTGCGGCCGGGCGTGCCGAGCTGCACACTCATCTGCACGAAAATGGCGTGATGAAGATGCGTCAGGTCGAGAACATCGAGATCCCGGCCAAGGGCGAGGCGGTGCTGAAACCGGGCAGCCTGCACATCA
This sequence comes from Aeromonas sp. JL9, assembly GCF_024436075.1. Lineage (NCBI taxonomy): Bacteria > Pseudomonadati > Pseudomonadota > Gammaproteobacteria > Aeromonadales > Aeromonadaceae > Aeromonas > Aeromonas sp. JL9. The sequence goes on from NZ_JANFNV010000015.1 coordinate 21,760, forward strand.
TGCTGTTCGAGGTGGGCACGCTCTCCGAGCAGACCCCTTTCCCGCTCACCCTCACCATGGATGATGGTCAAAAGCTGGATCTGTCACTGCCGGTCAAGCCGATTGAGCCGATGGCAGAGATGAAGCATATGAAGCACTGACATTTGTCGTCGTTTGTTCAGGATTGACGCTGGGTATTTTGGCTGCACCGAGTAAAATAGTGCTCTTTTCCATGTATGCAAGAGGAAGTGACGTAATGAAAAAGACGCTGATTGCCGGTTTTGTGCTGGCTCTGTGCAGCCAGAGTGCCATGGCCGCTGACGACTGGCGTTTTGCCGCCGGTGCCGACGTATGGGCCGCCAAGGGCAGTGGTCAGGCTTATGGCACCAGTGCTGATGGCAGCTATGACGACAGCTACAACTGGAACGGCTATCTGCAACTGGAACACGGCATCATCTTCTTGCCGAACGCCAAGTTTGAAGTCTCCGATTTCAGCACCTCCGGCGGCAACTTCAAGAACGATCTGACTGCCTACGATCTGAGCCTTTACTACCGTCTGTTCAACAACGATCTGTTCAAGATCGATCTGGGTATGACCGGCCGTCACTACGATGGCGAGCAGGTCTACTTCGGTCGCAAGGGTTATGACGAAGATACCCTGATGGCCTATGCCGGCAGCGAAGTGAAGATCCCGGGCACCGGTATCTCCTTCTTCGGCGACCTGCGTACCCACGATGCAGACAACTATGACTACCGTCTGGGTGGCGCATACAAGTTCTCCTCCATGCCGATCAAGCTGCGTGCCGGCTGGCGTGAAGCCAAGGTCGACTTCGCCAATATCGACCAGTCTGTCGATGGCTGGTTCATGGGCGGCGAATTCACTTTCTAATCTGACCGTCAACTGACGACGAGGAGCGATAATGGGCCACATCATAGTGACAGGTGCCGGTTCTGGTCTCGGCCGGGCGCTGACCATCGGACTGGTTGAGCGGGGCCATCAGGTCTCCATGATGGGGCGCCGTTATCAGCGACTGCAGGAGCTGGAGCAACTGCTCGGCAGCGCGGTGATCGGCATTGCGGCCGATCTGGCGCACCATGAAGAGGTTGATGTCGCCTTCGCTGCGGCGGTGGAATGGGGTGGTCTGCCCGACATGGTGATCCACTGCGCCGGGGTGGGCGAGTTTGGCCCGGTCGGTGTCTACACCGCCGAGCAGATCCGCCGGGTGGTGGAGAGCAATCTCATCTCCACCATTCTGGTGGCCCAGCAGACGGTGCGGCTTATCGGGGAGAAAGGCGGAGTGCTGGCCAATGTGCTCTCCTCCGCCGCTCAGGTGGGCAAGGCCAACGAGAGCCTCTACTGCGCCTCCAAATGGGGGATGCGCGGCTTTCTCGAATCCTTGCGCGCCGAGCTGAAAGGCTCGCCACTGCGGCTGGTCAACCTCTATCCGAGCGGGATCCGCAGCGAATTCTGGGACAACTCGGATCACGTGGACCCGAGTGGCTTCATGACCCCGGAAGATGCGGCGGCCTATATGCTCGACGCGCTGGAAGCCAGAAGCAGCTGCCACGTGACCGACCTCTTTATCGGTCGCAATCCCTGAGGCGAAGCCCGCCATCCGGTTGCCGTCGTCAGAACATACAGAAACAAAAAGCGCGCCAAACGGCGCGCTTTTCTATTCAGGTAAGGGGGCGGAATTAACGGCCCAGCTTGGCCTTGAGCATGGCGATGATGTCGCTGATGGCCACTTCCTGCTTCTCGCCGGTGCGGCGGCACTTGTACTCCACCACGCCGTTGTCCAGACCGCGATCGCCGATGACGATGGCGTGCGGGATGCCCAGCAGCTCCATGTCGGCGAACATCACGCCCGGGCGCTCTTTACGGTCGTCGAACAGCACGTCCACACCGGCGGCTTTCAGCTCGGCGTAGAACTGCTGTGCCTGCTCGGCCACGCGCTCGGACTTGTGCATGTTCATCGGCACGATGGCCACTTCGAACGGGGCGATGGCGTCCGGCCAGATGATGCCGTACTGGTCGTTGTTCTGCTCGATGGCGGCAGCCACCAGACGGGAAACCCCGATACCGTAGCAACCCATCTCCATGGTGACGGATTTGCCAGCTTCGTTCAGCACGCTCGCCTTCATCGCTTCGGAGTACTTGGTACCCAGCTGGAAGATGTGGCCCACTTCGATACCGCGCTTGAGCAGCAGTTTGCCCTGGCCGCACGGGCTCGGGTCGCCTTCCACCACGTTGCGCAGGTCGGCAACTTCGTAGGTAGCGATGTCGCGATCCCAGTTGGCTCCGGTCAGGTGGAAGCCGGTTTCGTTGGCGCCGCAGACGAAGTCCGCCAGATGGGCAGCGCTGCGATCGACGATGATGCGACCGGCAAAGCCGACCGGGCCAATGGAGCCTGCGTCGCAACCGGCGGCAGCTTTGATCTGCTCGTCGTTGGCGAAGGTCAGCGGGTTAGCCACGCCAGCCAGTTTCTCGGCCTTGATTTCGTTCAGCTCGTGGTCGCCACGCAGTACCAGCGCAATAACGGCCTGCTTGCCGTGCTCATCTTCCTCTGCCAGTACCAGCAGGGTCTTGGCGATGGCGGTCGGAGCCACGTTCAGGAAGGCAGCCACTTCGTCGATAGTGTGGACGTTCGGGGTGGCAACCTTGGTTAGGGCTGCGGTGGCGGCAGCGCGCTCGCCAGCCGGTGCCAGCGCTTCGGCCATCTCGATGTTGGCGGCGTAATCGGAGCTGTCGGAGAAGGCGATCAAGTCTTCACCGCTCTCGGCCAGTACCTGGAATTCGTGGGAACCGGTACCACCGATGGAGCCGGTATCGGCCTGCACCGGACGGAAGTTCAGGCCCATGCGGGTGAACGCCTTGCAGTAGGCGGCGTGCATCTTCTCGTAGGTATCGACCAGAGACTCTTTGTCGATGTGGAAGGAGTAGGCATCCTTCATCAGGAATTCGCGGCCGCGCATCACGCCGAAACGGGGGCGCACTTCGTCGCGGAACTTGGTCTGGATCTGGTAGAGGTTGAGCGGCAGCTGTTTGTAGCTGTTCACTTCGTAACGTACCAGCGCAGTGATCACCTCTTCGTGGGTCGGGCCCAGCACGAAGGGGCGGTTGTGACGGTCGGTCAGACGGCACAGCTCGGGACCGTAGTCATCCCAGCGGCCGGACTCCTGCCACAGCTCGGCGGGTTGCACTACCGGCATGGAGACTTCGACGGCACCAGCATTGTTCATCTCTTCGCGAACAATGTTCTCGATTTTCTTCAGTACCCGCAGACCGGTTGGCAACCAGGCATACATGCCGGAGGCCAGTTTACGGATCATCCCGGCGCGCAGCATCAGCTGGTGGCTGACAACTTCAGCGTCGGAGGGGGTTTCCTTGAGAGTGGAAAGCAGATATTGGCTGGTACGCATCGCGGTAGACCTTAGCTAGAACGGGCGCGGGGCCCAGGATAATTTCAAGGGCGGAATTTTAACAGGCTGGGCGTTATGGCCCAAGGGCTAAATTTGCCGCAACCCGAAAGGTGGCCACGCCCGGCAGATGGCCAGGGGCAATGACCATTGCAACAAGCTGGCTTTTTATGCCTGCAATTTGGCCGGATCTCCGCTAAACTCTGCCACCCTTTCTCGATGGGCATGGCTTTTCCGCGTCCATCACCCCCCATTTTTAGTACTTTTGGAGCCGCTCATGCCGTTAGTGGGACATCAACACCAGATCGAGATCCTGGAACTGACCGACAAAGGAGATGGCAAAGGACGCCTGTTCGATCGCCCCCTGTTTGTCGAAGGTCTGCTGCCCGGTGAGCAGGCGCTGGTGGAGCTGACCGAGGTCAAGCCGAACTATCTGCACGGCAAGGTTGCCGAGCTGCTCCAGCCCTCTGCCGATCGGGTTGCCGATTTCTGCCCCAACACCGAGTGTGGTGGCTGTCAGGTTCGTCCGCTGGCCTATCCGGCCCAGCTCAAGCTCAAGCAGGCACTGGTGCAGAGCGCACTGGAGCAGGCCGGGCTGGGTGACACCCCGGTCAAGGATATCCTTGGCATGGAGAGCCCGTTCGCCTATCGCAACAAGGCGCAATATGCGGTGCGTGGCTGTGACGCCGGTGCCGAGATCGGTTTTTATCGCAAGCACTCTCACGATCTCATCACCGCCGATGATTGTGCGGTGCAGGATCCGCTGCACGTGGAGCTCAACGCCCGGGTGCGCAACTGGATGCGCGCGCATGACATTGCGGCCTATGACGAAGTAAACCACAGCGGCTGCGTGCGCAACCTGATGACCCGCAAGGGCTTCAAGAGCGGTGAGCTGATGGTGGTGCTGGTGACCCTGGGCGAGGAGCTGCCGTTCGAAGCCGAACTGCTGGCAGCCCTGATCGATCTGCCGGTCACTACTCTGGTGCAGAACATCAACGATGAGCGCACCAACCGCATTCTGGGCGCGACCAACCGGGTGCTGCTCGGCGAAGGGGTGATCCGCGACAAGATCCACGAACTCGAGTTCGAGATCTCGCCGCTCTCCTTTTTCCAGAACAACCCGACCCAGACCGATGTGCTCTACTCCAGCGCCCTCGAGTATGCCGAGCTGACCGGCAACGAGACGGTGTTCGACATCTATTGCGGTATCGGCACCATCTCCCTGTTCCTGGCTGGCAAGGCCGCCAAGGTCGTCGGGATCGAGTCGGTGGAGAGCGCCATCAGCGATGCCCGTCGCAACGCCGCCCTCAACGGTATCGAGCACACCGAATTCCACGTTGGCAAGGCCGAGCAGCTGATGCCCGAGCTGCACGCCCAGGGCGTGACCGCTGACGTGGTGGTGATGGATCCGCCCCGCAAAGGCTGTGACAAGGCCGTATTGCAGACCCTGGTCGCCATGGCGCCCCGCCGTCTGGTCTATGTCTCCTGCAACCCGCAGACCCTGGCCCGCGACCTCGCCTGGCTGGTCAAGCAGGGCTTCGTGCTGGACGAAGTGCAGCCGGTCGATATGTTCCCGCACTCCATGCATGTGGAAGCGGTTGCCCGCCTGAGCCTACCTGCCAAGGCATAAGTCTCCCCCGACTCTTGCCCATAAAAAAACGACGCCAACTGGCGTCGTTTTTTTATGGGCAATACCCCAGAGGTTAGATGAGTCGCAACAAGTGTCTTATCGCACAGTCACCAATAACTGCATGTCTATTTTGGCAACCTTACCGCACCGCATATTAATAGTATCAGGCACCCTGAGGCGCCTTGTTATCAGATGGCGACGGGCGCCTTGATGCCGGGGTGGGGGTCATAACCCTCGATCTCGAAATCCTCGAACTTGTAATCGAAAATGGAGTCAGGTTTGCGCTTGATCATCAGGGTCGGCAGCGGGCGCGGCTCGCGGGAGAGCTGCAGGGCTGTCTGCTCCATGTGGTTGGAGTAGAGGTGCACATCACCGCCAGTCCAGACGAAGTCACCCACTTCCAGATCGCACTGCTGGGCCATCATGTGGGTCAGCAGGGCGTAGCTGGCGATGTTGAACGGCAGGCCGAGGAACACATCACAACTGCGCTGGTAGAGCTGGCAGGAGAGCTTGCTGTCCGCCACATAGAACTGGAAGAAGGCGTGGCAGGGAGCCAGCGCCATCTTGTCCAGTTCGCCCACGTTCCAGGCGGATACGATGATACGGCGCGAATCCGGGTTGTGCTTGATGTCATCCACCGCCTTCTGGATCTGGTCGATGACAGACCCGTCAGCGGCAGGCCAGGAGCGCCACTGCGCGCCGTAAACCGGCCCCAGATCGCCATTCTCGTCGGCCCACTCATCCCAGATGCTGACACCATTTTCCTTCAGATAGGCGGTATTGGTATCGCCATTGAGGAACCAGAGCAGCTCGTGAATGATGGAGCGCAGGTGGCACTTCTTGGTGGTCACCAGCGGGAAACCTTCCGCCAGATTGAAGCGCATCTGATGGCCGAACAGGGAGACAGTACCGGTGCCGGTACGGTCTGACTTGACGGTGCCCTCATCGAGGATTTTCTGCATCAGGTCGAGATAAGCTCGCATTATTTCGCCTCCTTCATGGCATTACCGAACAACTGTGGACGCTTGTAGGCGGCCCAAATCATCAGGGCACCGGCGATAATCATCGGGGTGGAGAGGATCTGGCCCATGCTGATCTCCTGGAAGTAGAGACCGAGCTGGCTGTCCGGCTGGCGCACAAACTCCACCAGGAAGCGGAACAGGCCGTAGAACAGCAGGAACATGCCGGAGATGGCACCGCGCGGCGGATTCTTGCGCCAGAACAGGTTGAGGATGATGAACAGCACCACCCCTTCCAGTGCGAACTGGTAAAGCTGGGAGGGATGACGCGGCTCGGGGCCAGCCTCCGGGAAGATGATGGCCCAGGGTACATCGGTGACCCGGCCCCACAGCTCGCCGTTGAGGAAGTTGCCGATCCGGCCAACGCCGAGACCAAACGGAATGAGCGGTGCCACAAAGTCGGCCACGGTGAAGAAGTGGCGCTTGGTCTTGTGGGCAAACCAGATCATCGCGGTGATTACCCCGATCAGACCACCGTGGAACGACATACCGCCGGTCCAGATCTTGAACAGGTAGGTGGGATCCGCGAGGAAGAGATCGAAGTTGTAGAACAGCACGTAACCGACACGGCCACCGAGGATCACCCCGAGGAAACCGTAGAACAGCAGATCCGACACCTCGTTGCGGGTCCAGCCGCTGTTCGGTGCATCGGCGCGACGGCCAGCCAGCCACATGGCAAACGCAAAACCGAACAGGTACATGAGACCATACCAGCGTACCGATAGTGGTCCCAAACTGAATGCTACGGGATCAATCTGCGAGAAAACCCAATATCCATCGTGCTGCATATGCGGCCCCAGTCAAAATAAAAGCCGCATTTTCCGATCATTCGTCAGCAGGGACAAGGCATGATTATCAATCACTCTGTTTCGATTTATGACCGGCTCTCAGCAAACCGCCCAAACCATGCTCTTCCAGATAGCGGGCAAACAGGCCGCGCAGTACGTGGGGGTTGTCATGTTTGAGGCCATCGGCCATCAGTTCGGTCAACTCGCTCAGAGTGGATTGACGCAGCACGTACTTGATCCGGGCGATGTTGTGAGTGTTCATACTGAAGCGGCGATAACCCATAGCAAGCAGCAATAGTATGCCGACCGGATCACCGGCCAGCTCGCCACAGACCGACACCGGCTTCTGGTAGCGATGGGAGGCATCAACCAGCTGTTGCAGGGCGCGGATCACCGCAGGATGGAAGGCATCATAGATGTTGGCAACCCGAGAATTGTTGCGATCTACCGCCAGCAGATACTGGGTCAGGTCATTGCTGCCCACCGACCAGAAGTCGATGAGCTGCGCCATCTCCGGCAAGATAAAGAGTGCTGAGGGCACCTCGATCATCACCCCGAGGCTGGGGTAGCGGATCACCGCATCGCGGCTCGCCGCCTCTTCCGACACTTCCCGCCACGCCTGATCCAGCAGACGACGGGAGGCTTTGATTTCGCTGACGCTGCTGATCATCGGCAGCATGATGGCCAGATTGTCCAGCCCTTCACTGGCCCGCAGCATCGCCTTGAGCTGCACCAGAAACAGTTCGGGGTGATCCAGGGTGATCCGGATCCCCCGCCAGCCAAGGAAGGGATTTTCCTCGACGATGGGGAAATAGGGTAACGGCTTGTCACCGCCCACATCCAGCGTCCGCATGCAGACCGGCCGGTTGCGGTAGGTCTCCAGAATGCCGCGATAGCGGGCAGTCTGCTCCCACTCGGAGGGGAAGCTCTCCTGCAGCATAAAGGGGATCTCGGTGCGATAGAGACCCACCCCGTCCGCCAGCTGGTTGAGGGAGATCTCGGTATCGGCACTGAGGCCGGCGTTGAGCAGCAGGGAGACCTTGGTGCCATCGGCGGTTTCGGATGGCAGGTTATCGACGCTGCGCACCAGGGTATCGAGCGCCCGCTCTTCGCTCAGCAGCTGACGATACTCAGTCAGAATCACCTGATTGGGTTCGATGAAGAGATCACCGCTGTAACCATCGACAACCAGCATGCGACCGCCGATGTCGCCGAGGGGCAGATCGACCCCCATGATGGCGGCGACCCCCATGGCGCGGGCCAGAATGGCGGCGTGGGAGTTGGTTCCCCCCTTGAGCGAGACCACCCCGGTCAGATACTCGCGGGGCACTTCTGCCAGAATGGTGGCGGTCACCTCATCGGCAACCAGCACCACCGGCTCGCCGATGGAGATATGTTCCGGTTCATTCTGCACCAGTCGGCTGATCAGCCGCTGGGCAATATCCTTCACGTCGGTGGAGCGCTCCTGCAAGTAGGGATCCTTCATCCCCTTGAACTGCTCGATCAAGCGATCGCTGATGAGCTTGACCGCAGAGACCGCAGTCCAGTGCTCCTTGCTCACCTTGTTGCGAATCGGCTTGATGTAGCCGGGATCGTTCAGCAGATGGAGATAGATATCGAAGATCGCCACCGAATCCTGGCTGTAGCTCTCGCGAAAACGCAGCGCCAGACTCTCCAAGTCGTGCCGCACTTCCTCAACCGCCAGCTCCAGCCGCGCCAGCTGGCTGGCATGGTCTTCATCCTTGCGCGGGGTAATGGACGAGAGCGCCTTGCGGGGCCGCCACACCCAGGCCTTGGCCATGGCGATGCCGCTGGCACCGGCAATACCGCGCAGCGGCTTGCTCCAGTCGGTCTTCTGCAACCACCCCTTGGCCTGCGCCTGGGCGATCCGCGCCGCCAGCTGGGCCGCCAGGGTGACCATGAAGGACTCTTCCCCCTCATCGAAGCGGCGACTCTCCTTCTGCTGCACCACCAGAATGCCGACCACCTGACGCTGATGCATGATGGGTGCGCCGAGGAAGGAGCGGAACGCCTCTTCGGCAACATCGGGCAGGAATTTGAAACTGGGATGCGCGGGGGCATCAGCCAGGTTGATCAGCTCTTCCCGCTGACCCACCAGACCGACGATGCCCTGCTCGTAGGGCAGGGTCACCTTGCCAACCGCGGACGGGGCCAAGCCGTCGGTAGCCGCCAGGCGATAGCGGCGCACCTCGGGTTCCGAGACATAGACGGAGCAGCAGTCCACTGCCATGGCGTGCCGGGTCTGGCTCACCAATGCCTGCAAGGCCTGCTCGAGGGTATTGGCCTCGGCCATACTCTCGACGATACGTCTCAGTTCCGTTAACAACTAATCTGTGCTCCTTAACGGGCGCGGTTGCGCCGCCCATCCTTCTTGTTGACCTGCACTGCCGGCACTGGCATCGCCAGCGGGGCAAACTCTTTCATGACCCGGCGGTAAACCTCCCGCTTGAACGAGACGACCTGACGCACCGGGTACCAGAAGCTGACCCAACGCCAGTCGTCAAATTCGGGATGGCCATGACAGCCGAACTGGATCCGCGACTCCTTGCCCGAATTCAGCTGTAACAGGAACCATTTTTGTTTTTGGCCAATACAGACCGGTGAACTGTCCCAGCGGACAAGACGTTTGGGTAAACGGTACTTTAGCCAGTTACGACTGGTGGCCATGATGGTCACATCTTCGGGCTTGAGGCCAATCTCCTCATACAGCTCTCGATACATGGCCTGCTCTGGCGTTTCACCATCATCAACCCCCCCCTGCGGAAACTGCCAGGAGTGCTGCCCATAGCGTTTAGCCCACAACACTTGTCCTTCACGGTTACAGATCACGATACCGACATTGGGACGAAATCCGTCGCCATCAATCACGTGATCACCTTATAAAGGCTGAATCTATAAGGAGATTGTTCCACATTCACTCCGTGGCAGCAAACAAGGAGTGAATCCCCTGTTTCATGAATAACTTTCGATTTCAAACATACTTATAAACAAATCCAAGGATCCGCGCCCCCAAGTTGCCCACCCAGACTGTGCATAAAGCTGTTAGCAAACGGGTATATACAGTACTTTTTAACTGTACGCGAAAAGTGACTCTCCGTATCACCACGCGACATAAAATATAAAAAATCATTATTTTTTATAAACTTGAGATAAAACAACTGGATCTAGATCCATGTTCCCCCAAGAGTCAGATCCATGATCCGGATTGTGAACAAGTTCAACTGCTCAAAGATCCACCGCGGCGAAATTATCCACAGGAGTGGCACAGTATCTACCCCGTTTACCCTGTAAAAATGGGGTGGCATTCACAATTTTTTGTAACATATCAGCGACTCCATCCACTTTCATCCACTTATCCAAGATTTCTGTGGATAACTGTGTGTAACATCATGCACAAACCCTTGGACAACTATTTAGAGGTCAAACCAGACCTGGAACACTACTCGATAAAATAGACAAAACCCTTTAAAATCATAACGATGAGCTGATGTCTCCCAAATTCTCTGCATTTGATCTTATCCACTCGGGATCGGTTATAAAAACAGCGATCCTTCTCGGGATCCTCCCCTGTTAGAATATGGCGAGCAAGATGGAGCCAACTATGCCAAGCAATCCCCAATCCGAGCAGGAGTTATTGAGCCGCGCCTATGCCATGGCCGGCTTCACGCTGGCACAGCTGGCCGCCGAGGCTGGTGTCGCTGTGCCCAAAGACCTGCGCCGTGACAAGGGGTGGGTCGGTCAGTTGATCGAGCTGCAACTGGGGGCCAGCGCAGGGAGCAAGCCGGAACAGGACTTCCCGGAGCTGGGGATCGAACTCAAGACGATCCCCGTGGATCCTCAGGGCAAACCGCTGGAGACCACCTTCGTCTGCGTTGCCCCGCTGATCGGCGTCAGCGGCCAGCGCTGGGAGGAGTCCAACGTGCGCAACAAGCTATCCCGGGTGCTCTGGATCCCGGTGGAAGGCAGTCGCGAGATCCCGGTTGGCGAGCGGCGAGTCGGCATGCCGCTGATGTGGAGCCCAAATGAAGAGGAAGATCGGCTACTGCGTCAGGACTGGGAGGAGCTAATGGACATGATAGTGCTGGGAGAAGTGGAGCAGATCAGCGCACGCCACGGCCAGGTGATGCAACTGCGGCCCAAGGCGGCCAACAACAAGGCGCTGACTCGCGCTATCGGCCGCGATGGTCAACCCATCATGACCCTGCCCCGCGGCTTCTATCTCAAGATCGACTTCACACACAGTTTGCTGCAACGCTATTTTGCCTTGCCGACTTGATCTGCCTTATCAACATCTTTGTCATATGGTGGTATAAAAATAGACAGGAGCCATTTTTAACTCACAGACAAGGAGGCGTCATGCCACTGATCAAACAGTTTTTGAAGTCCAAGCCCGAGGTCAAGGTGACCTTTGCAGTAGAGAAAGAGGCGGCTGCAGGGGCAGAACAGGTGATGCTGATCGGCGAGTTCACCCAGTGGCAACCGGTCGAGCTGAAACGCATGAAGAGCGGCGAGTTCAAAGCCACCCTCAATCTGCCGACCGACGGCCCGGGGTACTTCGAATACTGCTACCAGCTCATCACACCGGCAGGGGAAACCCTCTACGAGAATGACTGGGCAGCGGATGACTATGTGCCAGGCCCCTTCGGGCGAGACAACTCGGTAGTTCGGGTCATCCAGTAACGGCACCCAGATAGCCAATAGACGGATACAAAAAAGGCTCGCCATTGGCGAGCCTTTTCACTACCTGTCGAGCTATTTGCCGACATACCGACACCAATTCGAATCGAATTAGTTGAGCTTCTCTTTGATACGAGCAGCTTTGCCGGACAGGTTGCGCAGGTAGTACAGTTTGGCGCGGCGAACATCACCACGACGCTTCAGTTCTACACTGTGGATCAGCGGAGAGTGAGTCTGGAATACACGCTCAACACCTTCGCCGTTGGAGATCTTGCGAACGGTGAAAGCAGAGTGCAGACCGCGGTTACGCTTGGCAATAACGATGCCTTCGAAAGCCTGCAGACGCTCTTTACCACCTTCTTTAACACGAACTTGAACACGTACAGTGTCGCCCTGGGCAAAAGCCGGGATGTCGGTACGCAGTTGCTCTTGTTCAAGCTGCTGAATAATCTTGCTCATTGTCTTTCCTTACCTAGGATAAACTGAAAACTCTACTTAACGCTGTCACGCACTTCGCGGACATACTCGGCAAGAAGTGATTCTTGCTCGTCAGTCAGAGCTAGGTTGTTAATAAGTTCCGGCCTTCTTTGCCAGGTTCGTCCGAGCGACTGCTTGAGACGCCAGCGTCGAATCACTTCGTGATTGCCGCTTGTCAGCGCCTCGGGCACCGCCAATCCATCCAACACCTCCGGCCGAGTGTAGTGGGGATGATCCAGCAAGCCATCCGTAAAGGAGTCCTGCTCGGCACTGGCCTGATCGCCCAAAACCCCAGGGACCAGACGCGAAACCGCATCGATCAGGGTCATGGCAGGCAACTCGCCACCACTTAACACGTAATCCCCGATAGACCACTCTTCGTCGACTTCGGTTTGTATCACGCGTTCATCGATACCTTCGTATCGACCGGCTACCAGAATCAGTTTCTGATTCGTCGCCAACTCGGTTACGCCCGCTTGAGTCAGCTTGCGTCCCTGAGGAGAGAGATAGATGACTTTCGCCCCGTCTCCCGCCGCTTGCTTGGCTGCATGAATCGCGTCACGCAGCGGCTGAACCATCATTAACATGCCGGGCCCACCACCATAAGGACGATCATCGACCGTACGGTGTTTGTCGTGGGTAAACTCCCGGGGGTTCCAGCACTCAATCTGCAGCAGGCCACTCTTGACGGCCCGACCCGTTACCCCGTGCTCGGTAATGGCTCGGAACATTTCAGGGAAGAGGCTAATAACCCCAATCCACATAAGAAACCTCCGGCACCCGTGTTAGCGCGGGAAACTAGAAACCAGGATCCCAATCAACTTCGATTGTTCGAGCAGTCAGATCAATATTCTTGATCACCTGCTCTTCCAGGAACGGAATCAACCGCTCCTTTGCACCAAAGGCATCTTTTACATTGGCCTCAACCACCAACACATCGTTGGAGCCGGTTTCCATCAATTCGGTCACCTTGCCCAGGTCGTATCCCTTGGTGGTCACCACGGAGCAACCAATCAGGTCACGCCAGTAGAACTCACCTTCAGGCAACGCAGGCAACAGATCGGCGGGTACGCCAATCTCGACATTGGTCAATGCCAGGGCATCTTCGCGCACATCGATACCATCGAGTTTGCAAATCAGACCCTTGTTGTGACGTTTCCAGGATGAAACCCGAATTTCACGCCACGCCCCGTTCTGATTAATCAGCCAGGGGTTGTAATCGAAAATCGCTTCGGCAACATCGGTGAAGGAGTTCACTTTAAGCCAGCCCTTGATGCCATAAACGGTACCCAGGGTGCCCAGAACTACAGGTTTTTCCACCTTAACTCCTTACCGTTGGGCTGATTAAGCAGCTTTTTTAGCGTCTTTGATCAGCTTGGCAACGCGGTCAGAAACAGCGGCACCAGTAGCAACCCAATGCTCGATACGAGCCAGGTCCAGGTTCAGCTTTTCAGCTTGACCAGCAGCAACCGGGTTGAAGAAACCAACGCGCTCGATGAAGCGACCGTCACGGGCGCAACGGCTGTCAGAAACTACTACCTGGTAGAACGGACGCTTTTTCGCGCCACCACGTTGTAAACGAATGGTTACCATATCGTCCTCATTAACATCTAATGAACAAGGCCCGCAAACACGCGGACCCTAGCTTAAAATAAGCCGCGTAATTCTACTTGGATTCGTAATAATTGCAACCAAGCCAGCCATTTTTTGCGCAGAGCGGCAATGAAAAGGGGCCTGCCGCAGCAGACCCCCATCAACACGCAGGCCGGATCAGAACGGGCCGCGACCGCCACCGAAACCGGGGGGCATCATGTTCTTCATCTGGCTCATCATCTTGCGCATGCCGCCCTTGCCGGACATTTTCTTCATCATGCGCTGCATCTCGGTGAACTGCTTGAGCAGCTTATTCACGTCTTGAACCTGCATGCCGGAGCCTGCAGCGATACGGCGTTTGCGGGAACCCTTGATGAGGTCAGGATGGGCACGCTCCTTGGGGGTCATGGAGCTGATGATCGCCTCCATCCGCACGGTGAGCTTGTCATCCATCTGATCTTTCACGTTATCCGGCAAACCGGACATGCCGGGCAGCTTGTCGAGCATCCCCATCATGCCGCCCATGTTGCGCATCTGGGCCAGCTGCTCGCGGAAATCTTCCAGATCGAAGCCTTTGCCACTCTTGACCTTGCTGGCCAGCTTGGCCGCTTTCTCTTTATCGACGTTGCGCTCAACTTCCTCGATCAGAGAGAGCACATCGCCCATACCGAGGATACGGGAGGCGAGACGATCCGGGTGGAACGGCTCCAGCGCATCGGTCTTTTCACCCATACCGATAAACTTGACCGGCTTGCCGGTGATGTGACGTACCGACAGCGCGGCACCACCACGGGCGTCGCCATCCGCCTTGGTGAGGATCACACCGGTAAGCGGCAGCGCTTCGTTGAACGCCTTGGCGGTGTTGGCGGCATCCTGACCTGTCATGGCATCCACCACGAACAGGGTCTCGACCGGCTTGATGGTGGCATGCAGATCCTGGATCTCGGCCATCATCTCGCTATCGACGTGCAGACGACCGGCGGTATCGACGATCACCACGTCATAGAATTTCTTGCGCGCCTGATCGATGGCGGCGGTGGCGATGTCAACCGGCTTCTGGCTGGCATCACTCGGGAAGAAGTCGACGCCGATGTCGCTGGCCAGGGTTTCCAGTTGCTTGATCGCTGCAGGGCGATAAACGTCAGCACTGACCACCAGCACCTTCTTCTTGCTGCGCTCTTTGAGCAGCTTGGCCAGTTTGCCAACCGTGGTTGTCTTACCGGCACCCTGCAGACCGGCCATCAGGATGATGGCGGGCGGCTGGGCAGCCAGGTTGAGCTGTTCGTTGGCCTCCCCCATCACGGTAACCAGTTCACCGTGTACAATCTTGATGAATGCCTGGCCCGGGCTCAGGGATTTGGCCACTTCCTGCCCGACTGCGCGCTCTTTGACACGCGCCACGAAATCACGCACGACCGGCAGGGCGACATCCGCCTCGAGCAGCGCCATGCGGACTTCGCGCAGGGTTTCCTTGATATTGTCTTCGGTCAGGCGACCACGGCCACTGACATTGCGCAAGGTGCGCGAGAGTCGTTCAGTCAAATTCTCAAACATGACGGATTCCGGTTCTTGGCGTAATAAATTGGGGGCATTATAACCCAGAGCGGGCGCGAGGACGATTATTCACCGCACCGCAGCAGCAGGGAGCTTCTCCCTATATATGGGCAGATCGGCCGTTGCACAACTGGCGAGCACTTCTCGTGCAAGGTATACTGCCCCTCTTACCCTCAAAAGCTTGTGCAACAACGACCTGGTTATGATCGTAATCTCTGTTCTGGCCCTGGCGTTTTATCTGCTGGCCATCATCGCCTCCCTGCATCTGTTACTGAGCGCCAAGCCGGTGGGACAGCGCTCCCTGTTTGCCTGTATCGGATTGGCCCTGATCGCCCATGCCAGCGCCCTCGGTTCAGAGGTATTGCAGAGTTACGGCCAGAACCTGAGCATGCTCAACGTTGCCTCGCTGGTCAGCCTCATCATCAGTTGCTTCATGACCTGCGTGACCCGCCGCTTCAACGGCTGGATCCTGCTGCCGGTGGTCTACAGCTTCTCGGCCCTGCTGCTGGCTGCCAGCGCCTTGATCCCGGGTCGCTACATAACTCATCTGGAGGCCCATCCCCAACTGTTGCTGCACATCGGCCTCGCCCTGATGGCCTACTCGGTATTGATGATCGCCTGTCTGTTTGCGCTGCAGCTCGCCTGTTTGGACAAGCAGCTTAAATCGAGAAAAATCAGTAATCTGCCAGCCATGCCGCCACTGATGACGGTGGAGAAACGGCTGTTTCAGTTGATCTCTGCAGGGGTGCTGCTGCTGACACTCTCCATCGCCTCCGGCCTCTTCTTCCTCGAAGATATGTTCGCCCAGGGCAAGTCTCACAAGGCCGTGCTCTCCATCCTGGCATGGTGTGTTTACGTGTTGCTGCTGTGGGGTCATCACACCTATGGCTGGCGCGGCCGTAAAGTCATCACGCTCAGTCTGATCGGCAGCTTCATCCTGACTCTTGCCTACTTTGGCAGCCGCTTCGTCAAAGAAGTGCTGTTGAGCTGACACCTATACTCTTTTAGCCATACCATCCAACAGGAGCCCTTTTTGGACAGCATCTCAACGAGTACATTACTGATTGTTCTCGTTATCTTGATCCTTCTTTCCGCCTTTTTCTCCAGTTCCGAAACCGGCCTGATGTCCATCAACCGCTACAAACTGCGGCATCTGGCACAGACCAAACACAAAGCCGCACGTCGCGTCGAGCAACTGCTCGCCCGCCCCGATCGCCTGCTGGGGCTGATCCTGATCGGCAACAATCTGGTCAATATCCTCGCCTCCGCCATCGCCACCATCGTCTGTATCCGGCTGTTTGGTGATCTAGGGGTCGCCATCGCCACCTTCGGCCTGACCTTGGTAGTGCTGGTATTCGGTGAAGTGACGCCAAAGACCCTGGCAGCAATGTTTCCGGAGAAGATCGCCTATCCCGCCTCCTGGATCCTCAAGGGGCTGATGGTGCCGCTCTCGCCGCTGGTCTGGCTGATCAACGGCATCACCAGCGGCCTGCTCAAGATGCTGAAAATCAATCCCAACAAGGATGACTCCCTCAACACCGAGGAGCTGCGCACCATAGTCAATGAGGCGGGTAACCTGATCCCCCAGCGTCATCAGGAGATGCTGTTGAGCATTCTGGATCTCGACAAGATGCTGGTCGAGGACATCATGGTGCCGCGCAGCGATATCTACGCGATCGACATCAACGATGACTGGAAGAGTATCCAGCGTCAGCTGGCCCACTGCGCTCACACCAAGATCCTGCTCTATCGCGACAATATCGACGACGTTGTCGGCTTTTTGCACGCGCGCGATGCCCTGCGACTGGTAGCCAGGGATCAGTTCAACAAATCGAGCCTGTTGCGGGAAGTGGACGAGATCTACTTCATTCCGGAAGGAACGCCGCTCAACGTGCAGCTGGCCAAATTCCAGCGCAACAAGGAGCGAATTGGCCTGATCGTCGACGAATACGGCGACATTCAGGGGCTAATCACTCTGGACGACATTCTGGAAGAGATCGTGGGCGACTTCACCACCTCCATGACGCCAGCGCCGAGCGACGAGATCCATCCACAGTCAGATGGTTCTTATCTGGTCGAAGGCTCAGCCAATATTCGTGAGCTGAACAAGGAGATGAACTGGCACCTGCCCATCGACGGCCCGCGTACCCTCAACGGCCTGATCCTCGAATATCTGGAGGAGATCCCCCAGCCCAACATCGGGATCCGGTTGGCCGGTTATCCTATCGAGATCCTCGATGTGGAGAACAACATGGTGAAGATGGCGCGGATCATGCCGGCATCGTACCGGGCGGAGTCGGATTCACAAGATTGAAAAAGGGCTGCCAGTGGCAGCCCTTTTCTATTGCTCATCGTCATCATCCGGCTCCAGCACCAGCGTCGGGATCAACTCGCCAAACACCCGTTGCAGCTCGTCACGGTTGGCCAGCAGGTCTTGCAGCGTATAGCTGTCCATCACCGCCAGAAACGCATCCATCGCCTCTTTCAGCGCACTCTTGAGCAGACAGACAGAGACGATGTGGCAAGCGGGCGAGCCGCAGTCAATGCCGTCCAGATTGCCTTCCAGCGCCCTGATCACCTGCCCGATATTGATGCTAGCGGGATCGCAAGCCATGCGAATGCCGCCATTCTTGCCCCGCTGGGATTGCAGATAGCCCAGCTTCACCAGCTGATTGACCACCTTCACCATGTGATTGCGGGAAACGCCATACAGGGCCGATACCTTGGCAACGCTCGACAACTCCCCTTCCGGCAGGGTGGCAAGATAGAGCAGGGCTCTCAATCCAAAATCTGTATAACTGGTTAGTCTCATAAAACCTGATTAGCGCGATGCGAAAAGTGGAGTATTGATTCAAATCAAATAAACATCTAGGATGCCACTTATTAAATGACATTTTATATGTTCAATTAGAACGAGGCCCCTATGCTAGATCAAACCACCGTTGCCGTCATCAAAAGCACCATTCCGCTGCTCGAATCGGCAGGCCCTGCCCTCACCCAGCACTTCTACCAGCGGATGTTCAGCCATAACCCGGAGCTGAAAGATATCTTCAACCTGGCCCACCAACGCAGTGGCGGCCAGCCGCTGGCCCTGTTCAATGCAGTCGCCGCGTATGCAAAGAATATCGACAATCTGGGAGCGCTCGCCGGTGCGGTCGAGCGGATTGCGCACAAACATACCGGATTCCTGATCCAGCCGGAACAATATCACATTGTAGGTAGTCATCTCTTGGCCACGCTCAAAGAATTGGGCGGAAGTGCGGTCACCGACGAGGTGCAGGAGGCATGGGGCAAGGCGTATGGCGTGCTGGCCGACATCTTCATCGGCCGCGAGCAAGAGATCTATCAGGAGAAAGCAAGCCAGGATGGCGGCTGGCAAGGTACCCGCACCTTTATCATCAAGGAGAAGCGGGCCGAGAGCACCCTCATCACCTCCTTCCTGCTGGCGCCGGAAGATGGCAAGCCGGTACTGACCTTCAAACCGGGCCAATACCTCAGCATCAAGCTGGTTCACCCCGAGCTGGAATATCAGGAGATCCGCCAATACTCCCTCTCCGATGCCCCCAACGGGCAGGATTACCGCATCAGCGTCAAGCGTGAGCCGCAGGGTCAGGTCTCCAACCTGCTGCACGATCACCTGCAGGCGGGTGACAAGATCGAGGTGATGCCCCCTACCGGCGATTTCTACCTGAAAGCCGACAGCCAGACCCCGGTGGTACTGCTCTCCGCCGGTGTCGGCGTGACGCCGATGATGAGCATGCTCAACAAGCTGCTGGCGAACGGCCATCAGGCTGATGTCACTTGGCTGCACGCCTGCGAACAGGGCGCTGTACATGCCTTCCGGGAGGATATTCAGCAAAAATCCCGCCAGCATCCCAACTTGCTGAGCCGGACCTGGTATCGGGAGCCGGAGGCCAGCGATGTACAGGGTGAAGATTACGACCTGGCCGGCACCATGGATCTGACGGCTGTGAAGGAGCGCATCACGCCAGAGGCCCACTACTACTTCTGTGGCCCTGTCGGCTTCATGCAAGAGATCAAGCGGCAGCTGCTGGCGGCTGGGGTGCCAGCGGGGCAGCTCCATTACGAAGTTTTTGGCCCCCATCAAGATCTCTAAGGAGCGGGCAGCCATATAACAGAGGGAGGTTCCGGCCTGTCATGGCACGGCGGCTGGAACCGGACCCACAGGTGCAGATCTGTGGGTCATTTTTTTGGATCAGTGCATCGCCTTGGCGCGGGCCACCACGTTGGCCGGCATCCGGTTGCCAAGACGGTTGAGCAGACTCGCCGCCTTCTGGTGCAGCGCCTTGTCACCGATGACGGAGCCATGGAGCCAGCGATAGGCGTCCTCATAATCGAGCGGACTGCCCATCCCCTGCAACAGCATCTCGACCCACTCGATGCGAGCCCGCAGAAAACCGAGGCTGGCCGCCTCGCGCATCAGGGTTTCGGCTCGCACCAGATCCTTCTGCACCAAAGTTCCTTTCCAGTAGTAGCGACCCAGCTGCTCCAGCGCCGGCGCCAACCCCTGATTGGCCGCCTCCCACATATATTGCACCCCGAGCTCGGCATTGGATTTGGTGCAGACCCCCCACGCCAGCATATCCCCCCAGAGGAATTGATAGGCCGGGATCTTCATCACCGAGGCGCGCGCTTCGATATCCTGAGTCAGCTGACAGCGATCCTGTTTAACCTGAGTGAGGTGGCGCCCCTGCTCAATCCAGTTGAGCAGCTCGTCCTGACGATAGAGCGGCACCGCCTGCAACTCGCCAGCGGCTAGAGGTGCGGGAGGAGCCACCACCACAGCAGGTTCCGCCGGTTTTGGCAGCGGCGCGGCCCCCTCGCCACTGCTGGCAACGGGTGTAACCGGCTCGGCCGGAAGCAAGACGGGGACAGCCTCAGAGGGCGCCGGCGTAGCAGAGACAGGGGCCGTTGCCACCGCAGCACTGCTTGCTGTCGGTGCCGATGCACTTGCTGCAGGCGCATCGCTCGATACGGCAGCCGATACCGCCTCGGCACCATAGAGAGGCGCGGTGAATGCACCGACAAGAACGAGAAGGGTAAGGGGTTTCATCATAAGGATCTCCTGCTGCACTCTGTTATCGGCACCAAGCCCCATCCCCTTAGCCTGCCGGGCGGCTCTCATCAATACAAAAGGGAGCCGAAGCTCCCTTGTTGGCACGGTTGACCCGCTTACTTGACGAAATCGACACCCAGCTGGATATCGGCTTTCAGGGTAGCCAGCATGCCTTCCATCGCTTCCTGCTCGAAGGCGCTCAGCTTGCCGTAATCCAGTACGGTCTCGACGCCATTCTTGCCCAGCAGTACCGGCTGCGCGAAGAAGGTGGCGTGCTCGCCGTTGCCTTCCACGTAGGCGCACTCAACAACGTTGGCTTCGCCCTGCAGACCCTTGATGAGGGAGAGACCGAAACGGCAAGCCGCCTGACCCATGGAGAGGGTCGCAGAACCGCCACCGGCTTTGGCTTCCACCACTTCGGTACCGGCATTCTGGATGCGCTTGGTCATGGCTGCCACTTCTTCAGCAGTGAAGGAGGCACCTTCAATCTGGGAGAGCAGCGGCAGGATGGTGACGCCACTGTGACCACCGATCACATTGACGCGTACTTTGTCGATGTTCAACCCTTTGGCAGCGGCCACGAAGGTCTCGGCGCGGATCACGTCCAGGGTGGTGACACCGAACAGGCGACGCTTGTCATAGACACCGGCTTTCTTCAGCACTTCGGCGGCGATGGCCACAGTGGTGTTGACCGGGTTGGTGATGATGCCGATCAGTGCTTTCGGGCAAGTGGCCGCGCACTTCTCGACCAGATTCTTGACGATACCGGCGTTGATGTTGAACAGGTCGGAGCGATCCATCCCCGGCTTGCGTGCCACACCGGCGGAGATCAGCACCACATCGGCCCCAACCAGCGCAGGAGTCGGATCTTCGCCGCAGAAGCCCTTGATGGCGACGTCGGTAGGAATATGACTGAGGTCAACGGCCACACCCGGAGTAACCGGGGCGATGTCATACAGGCTCAGCTCGGAGCCAGCCGGCAGACGGTTTTTCAACAGCAGAGCGAGGGCTTGACCGATGCCACCAGCGGCACCCAGAACGGCAACTTTCATGATCAACTCCATGTTTAAGCGTAGGTTTAAGGTTGTTTGTTGTTGTGCGCCCAACCTTAATGGATCCCCCCATAAAAAACAATCTGATAACAGTTGCAGTCACGGGTTCTGTGAGCCACGAAACATGCGGGAGCAAAAATTGGAGGGAAATACAAAAAGTTGGAGGAGAAGCACAGTTTTTCTGCACTTCCCCTTACCATAAAGAGGTAGATTTGAGGGTCTCAGGATTGGAATGCCAGCGCCCGTTTTTCACACCAGCGAAAACCAATTGTTAACAATCCGTTCATCGCCAGATAAAGCCCGCCAGCCACCCCGAACACAGCCAGGGTATCGTAGGTCTGGGCGTTCAACCCCTGCGCCAGCCCCATGATGTCCATGATGGTGATAGTACTGGCGAGGGAGCTCCCCTTGAGCACCAGGATCACCTCGTTGGAGTAGGCAGGCACCAGATGACGGGCGGCATGGCGCACCTTCATCCACAAGGTCTGGCGGCCGTTAAAGCCAAGCGCACGACACGCCTCCACCTCACCGGCCGGGATGGCATCGAGCGCCCCCTTGAACAACCGGGTGGAGTAGGCCGCCGTGTTGAGACCCAGCGCCAGCACGGCGCAGAACCAGGGCTGCTTGAGCAACGGCCAGAGCGGGCTGGCTTTCAGCCACTCGAACTGGCCCGGCCCATAGTAAATCAGGAAGATCTGAATGAGCAGCGGCGTCCCGGTAAAGAGCAGCACCCACAGTTGCACCAGCTGGGTCGCTACCGGCAGGCGCAGCTCCAGCACCCAGGTCATCAGGGCCGCCAACACAATCCCCAGCAGCAGGCTGAACAGGGTCAGTTCCAGCGTGGTGACCAGACCGCCCAGCAACGTAACGAGATACTCTTGCATCAGTTAGCCTCCGTAGCGGCGGGTGTAGCGGGCAGCCAGCCCGAGGCCGTACTCGCTCACCAGACTGATAGCGAGATAGATGAGAGCCGCAGCGGCATACCAGGTGAAGGGCTGATAGGTACTGGCCGAGGCCATCTGGGCCTGACGCATCATCTCGTTGACCCCGATAAGCGACACCAGCGCGGTATCTTTCAGCAATACCAACCACTGGTTGCCGAGACCCGGCAAGGCATGACGCCACGCCTGCGGCAACACGATGCGAAAGAAGATGTGGCTCTTGCTCAAACCCAGCGCCAGCGCCGCCAGCCGTTGACCTGAAGGCACCGCATTGAGCGCCGCCCGCAGGGTCTGGGTCGCATAGCTGGCGAACAGCAGGGAGAGCGCCAGCACGCCACAGGCGAACGGGCTGAACTCCACATACTCGCCAGTGATGAGGAACAACACCTGGGTCGAGCCGAAGTAGATGAACAGCACCACCAGCAACTCGGGCAGGCCACGGATCAGCGTGGTCAGGGTGGCCACAGGCCACACCAGCGCACGCTTCTTGCTGAGCTCGGCGGCACTGAACGCCAGTGCCAATACCATGCCCCCGACCAGTGATGCCAAGGCCAGCCCGAGGGTCATCCAGGCTGCATCCAACAACAGGCTCAACATGGCTTACTGCGCGAAGTATTTGTCGAAGATTTTCTGATAGGTGCCGTTGGCCTTGATCTCGGCCAGCCCCTTGTTCAGCTGGGTCAGCAGCTCCTGATTGCCCTTGGCGACCGCGATGCCAAAGCCGGTACCGAAGTACTTGGCATCGGTCACCGGCGTACCCACCACCGCATACTCCTTGTGCTGCTTCAGCCAGTCGGCAGCAACGGCGGTATCGGCAAAGACACCGTCGGTACGACCATTCATCATGTCGAGGAAGGCGCTCTGGTAGCTGGCGTACGGCACGGTCAGCAGGCCCTTGCTCACCCAGTTATCCACCAGATAGGACTGGTGAGAGGTGCCGTTCTGCACGCCGACAGTCTTGTCGACCATCTCTTCCGGCCCCTTGAAGGCCCCTTTCTTGGCGACGAATACTGCCGAGTTCTCGTAGTAGATGTCAGAAAAGTCGACCTGAGCGGCCCGCTCCGGGGTCACGTCCATGGCGGCGATCGCAGCATCGTAGCGACGGAATTTCAGGCTGGGGATCAGGCTGTCAAAGGCCTGGTTGTGGAAGCTGCACTCCAGCTTGGCCTGCTCGCAGATGGCGCGCGCCAGATCGATGTCAAAACCCTGAAACTCGTTCTTGTCATCCAGGTATTCGAACGGTGCGTAGGTGGCCTCGGTGGCGAACTTGATCTCTTTGGCCATGACGGAGGTACTCAACAGGCCCATGGCAGCAACCAACAACAGACTCTTTTTCATGACAGCTTCCTTATCGATTCAATATCAATGCATCAAGAATTCGGCAAACCGGCTGGTTTGCGGGGATTGGAAAATGGCGGCGGTGCCGGATTCGATGATCCGCCCCTTCTCCAGATAAATCACCTGACTGGCCACCTTGCGGGCAAAATCGACCTCGTGGGTCACCACCACCTGGGTAATGCCGGTCTGGCTCAGGTTGCGGATGATCTCGGCCACCTCCTTGGTGATCTCGGGATCGAGGGCAGCAGTCGGCTCGTCAAACAGCAGCACTTCCGGGTCCATCATCAGGGTACGGGCAATGGCCACCCGCTGCTGCTGACCGCCGGAGAGACGGGCAGGCCAGGCATCGCGCTTGTCGGCCAGTTGCAGCTGGGTCAGCAGATAGGCCCCCTTCTCGATGGCGGCCTCCTTGCTCATGCCAAGCACCTTGACCGGCGCTTCAATCAGATTCTCCATCACCGTGAGATGTGGCCAGAGATTGTACTGCTGGAACACCATCCCCACCTTGCGACGCAGCAGTTGGGACTGGCGGTTGAATTCGGCAGCAGAGAGGGAGTTCGGGAAAGAAAATTCACTTTCACCAATCCGCAGAACACCCGCATCCGGGGTATCCAGCAGATTCATCATCCGTAGCAGGGAACTCTTGCCAGCACCGCTCGGGCCCAGCAACACCAAGGTTTCACCGGGGGATGTCCGAAAGCTGACCTGTTGCAGAACCGGCACCTTGTGCCAGGACTTCTCGATACCTATTAATTCAATACCCATACAGCCCAATTGAATAAGTTTTCAAAATTTCATCCCGATTCTATCCCTAATAAAGGTTGATGCAAGCCATTTTTGAATCAATATGCAGAACAAGCGCCGCTTCCTTGCAAAAAACGGCATATGAATGCAAAATGGCCCCGCTGTTCGTATCTGCCGCCTGTATCGCACAGGCCGCCACACCTCCTCATTCGTGAGACCAAGATGAAACACAACGACAAGCAAGAAAAACTGGCCAAGGCCTTTAAAGCCTTGCTGAAAGAAGAGCGCTTTGGCTCCCAGGCAGAAATCGTCACCGCCCTGCAAGAGCTGGGTTTCGAGAACATCAACCAGTCCAAGGTATCGCGCATGCTGAGCCGCTTCGGCGCCGTTCGCACTCGCAATGCCAAGATGGAGATGGTCTACTGCCTGCCGGTGGAACTGGGCGTGCCCACCACCTCCAGCCCGCTCAAGAATCTGGTACTGGACGTCGATCACAACGGCGCACTGGTGGTGATCCACACCAGCCCGGGCGCAGCCCAGCTGATCGCCCGCCTGCTCGACTCCCTCGGCAAGGCAGAGGGGATCCTGGGCACCATCGCCGGTGATGACACCATCTTCATCACCCCGACCAGCGATACCGATATCGAAGAGCTCTACCTCTCCGCCCTCGAGCTGTTCGAACAGACTCCGTAATGGCCGCTACCGCGTCATCGCGGTCACGCCAGAACGAAAAATCCCGGCCAAGGCCGGGATTTTTGTTTTCTGAGTCTTCGTCAAGCGGGCTTATTTGCCCTGCGCCATCAGAAAACCTTCCGATGGGGCGAAGAAAGCCGCGCCGGTCACCGCCCTGGTGAAGCGCAGCAGGTGGTCGAAGTGGCTACCCTCCCCTTTGTACATGCTGGCCAGCATGGCGTTGAAGTGCTGCGGTGTGCGGCAGCAGGAGATGAAGTAGAGCCCCTGCTCGGTCATGGTGCCCCAGGGCATACTCTGGCGCAGGATCTCCATGGACTCCCCTTTCGGGGTCTTGAGGTTGACCCGCTTGATGTGGGCGGTCAGCGGCTTGGCGGCAGACTCATACTCGATGTTGTCGGGCTTGGTGCGACCGATAATGTCTTCCTGCTCTTTCTGCGCCAGCTTCTCCCAGTCGCTCATGGCGTGCACCCAGCGCTGAACGTGGATGTAGGAGCCACCGGCAAACTCGCCTTCCGCCAGCAGCGCCACTTCGGCACGGTGTTCATCCTGCGGGTTCTCGGTGCCATCGACGAAACCGGTCAGGTCACGGCAATCCAGATTGCGGAAACCGCGCACCTCTTCGGCCAGCTCTACCAGTCCGGCCAGCAGTGCCATCACACGGTGACCGGCGTGGTGCAGCACATCCACCCGATCGGCGCGCAGCTGAATAAAGAGATCAAACGGGGTGTTGGGCGCTTCCTGACCGTTGGCGGATTGCGCCATAAAGCTGCGGAACTGGGGCGGACGGGCGGCAGGGTAGAGACCATCCCAGGCATCGGCGCCAACGGCAACCAGACCGCTGAAACCGGCATCGGGGAAATCGGCGGCCACAGCCTGCCACAGGGCGGGCAGTTTGGCCAAACGGCCGACCAGTTCGGCGGCATCGCCGGTACGATTGAACATCAGATAGAGGGCGTGCAGATTCGGCTCTGCGCAGATCCCGGCTTGGGCTTTCATATATCTCTCCCCTGAGTAGGCGTTAGCGTTACGGGCTATTTGCGTTGCGCGATTATAAACCAGAGTGGATCCAGTTCTTTGATTTCACGACGATATCACGCGTTCAGGGCAAAGGGTCAAACAACACCAGCCCATGGGGGGCAACCTTGACCCGTGCCCGCATCCCATCAAGGGGCTCGCCAATGCTCGCCTCCAGCTGCAGATCGCCACACTCGAACAGCACCCGGCAGTGGTGACCGAGGAACTGCAGCTCCACCACCTTGAGCTCGCCATCTGCGGCGCTCTCCAGCAGCAGTTGCTGAGGGCGGAGCATCAGCTGTAACTGCTCACCCACCGCCCGGCCATGAGGCTCGCTGCCACAAATGACCCCGAGCGCCGTCTGCACGCAGTGGCTGTCCACCACCTCGGCAGCCAGATAGTTGACCCCACCGAGAAACTCCGCCACGAAGCGGTTTTGCGGGCGGCGATAGAGCTGCTCAGGCTGGCCCACCTGCTCGATGTGACCGGCGCGAAACAGCGCCAGCCGATCGGCGAAGGCGAACGCCTCCTCCTTGCTGTGGCTGACGAAGATGGCGCCGATCCCCTGCTGCTTGAGCAAGGCGCGGATCTCGAGGATCAGCTTCATCCGTACCTGGGTATCGATGTTGGAGAAGGGCTCATCCAGCAGCATCAGCCGCGGCTTGCACACCAGCGCCCGGGCGATAGCCACCCGCTGCTGCTGACCACCGGAGAGCTGATGTGGATATCGATCCCCCAGCCCCTGCAGATTGACCAGCGCCAGTGCCTCGTCCACCTGCTGCTGGCGGGCACTGCGGTCGAGTTTGGTCAGACCGAAGCCGACGTTGTCAGCCACCGTCAGGTGGGGGAAGAGGGCGTAATCCTGAAAGATCATGCCGATGTTGCGCGCCTCGGGCGGCACGCTGGCCCCCGGCCCGTCGAGCAGGGTATCGCCGAGGCGAATAGAGCCCTCTGCCAACGGCAGCAGCCCGGCGATGACCTTGAGCAACGTGGTTTTGCCGCAGCCACTGGCTCCCAGCAGGCAGACGATCTCGTTGTCTGCCACCGTCAGGGAGAGCTGCTCCAGCACATTGCGGCCGTTGTAACGGCAGCTGACATTTTCAACCTGCAAACAGGACAAGGCTGACTTCCTCTCGTTTCTGGCGGCGCGCTGCCTTTCGGTTCAGCACACCGCATGCAATTTCATTGACCGACGCGGCGACTCAGTGGCCCGGACTATCCAGACTGCGGTTGACCCAGATCAGCGGCAACAGCCCCACCAGCACAATGACGATAGCCCCCAGCGCACCGCGCTCCAGCATCTCGTCCGAGACGAACTGGTAGACGTGGGTCGCCAGAGTATCGAAGTTGAACGGCCGCAGCAGCAAAGCGGCGGGCAGCTCCTTCATGGATTCGATGAATACCAGCATGGCACCGGCAAACAGACCTCGGCGCACCAGCGGCAGATGGACCCGCCGCAGCATGCCGCCATCCCCCTGCCCCAGAGAGCGGGCAGCCATATCGAGGCTGGGAGAGATCTTGCCCATGCTGCTCTCCACCGAGCCGATGGCGATGGCCACGAAGCGCACCAGATAACCGAACACGATGGCGGTGATGGTGCCGGTCAGCAACAAGCCTGGGCCCTGACGCCCGAGCCACTCGGCCAGATCGTTGATGGCAAAGTCGAGGGCGGTGAGCGGCACCAGCACCCCGATGGCGAGCACGGTACCCGGCATGGCGTAGCCCATGGCGGCGATGCGCAGAGGCAGCAGACTCTTTATCCCGCCATCGAGACGGCGGAAGAAGCCAAGCAGCAGGGCAATCCCCATCGCCAGCAGAGCGGTCAGCGCCGAGATAGCCAAGCTGTTGCCGGCGAAGCGGACAAACTCCGGCGTCCACGACAACTCGAAGTAGCGCACCCCGTAATCGAGCAGGATGACGAACGGCAGGCCGAAACCGGCCAGCACCAGCCCCCAGCACCAGAGACCAGCTAGCCAGCGACTCATCCCCTTAAGCGGATAGCGCAGCGGCTGCTCATGACCCATGGACTTCTGGAACACCTGCTGCCGACTGCGCGAGCGGCGCTCCAGCGCGATCAACAGCACCACCGCCAGCAGCATCAAGCAGGAGAGTTTGGCCGCAGTGGCCAGACTGCCGTAACCGAGCCAGGTGTCGTAGACCGCAGTGGTCAGGGTGTTGATGGCAAAGAAGTGGACGGTGGCGAAATCGGCCAGCGTCTCCATGGCCACCAGCGATACCGCCACCATGATGGCGGGGCGCGCCAGCGGCAGACTGAGGCGGCGAAAGCTCTGCCAGGGGGTACAGCCGAGCAGGCGGCTGGAGTGGATCAGGCTGACTGACTGCTCGAGAAAAGAGGTGCGGGTCAGCAGATAGACATAGGGGAACAGCACCAGCGCCAGCACCCAGGCGGCGCCACCAAGGGAGCGAATGGCAGGAAACCAGTAATCGGCAGGGCTGTTCCAGCTAAAGAGCGCTCGCAACCCTGCTTGTAGCGGGCCCGAGTAGTCGAGCAAGTCGGTATAGACGTAGGCGACGATATAGGAGGGCATGGCCATTGGCAGCATCAAGGCCCACTGCAAAGCGCAC
Organism: Aeromonas sp. JL9; assembly: GCF_024436075.1. Lineage (NCBI taxonomy): Bacteria > Pseudomonadati > Pseudomonadota > Gammaproteobacteria > Aeromonadales > Aeromonadaceae > Aeromonas > Aeromonas sp. JL9. The sequence continues at coordinate 50,360 of NZ_JANFNV010000015.1, forward strand.
CGTCCCGGTACCTGACACATGGCCACCAGCCAGGCGGTAGGCACGCCAAACAGCAAGCTGAGCAATACTACGCCGACCACCAGCCCCAGGGTATTGCCCAGATAATCGAGCAGCACGGTATCGGCGAGGTGGCGAAACAGCTCCCCCTCAGCCGAGAAGGCAGAGAAAAGCAGGGCTATAACCGGTAAACCCAGCAGCAGGGCGATGGCCCAGCTGCCGGTCATCCATCCAAAATTTTTCATGAGACCACAGATGTTGATGGGGCCGTTGGCCCCATCTGATTACAAGTCGAACTTCACTTCATCCAGCAACTGCAAGGCGTCCTTGCGGTGCTTGGCGTAATCGCTGACCGGTAGTGCGTCAGACTTGAAACTGCCCCAGGACTTGACCATGGCAGAAGGCTCGACCCCAGCCTTGACCGGATATTCGGCGTTCACGTCCGCATACATGTGCTGGGCGGTGTCACCAGCCAGAAACTCCATCAGCTTCTGGGCCTCGGCCTTGTTCTTGGCATACTTGGTCATGGCCACGCCGCTCACGTTGACGTGGGCACCGCGGTCAGCCTGGTTCGGGAAGTTGATATAGACTGCATCCGCCCAGGACTTCTGCGCCGGATCTTTCAACATGGCGCCCAGATAGTAGCTGTTGCCGAGCGACACGTCACAGATACCATCCTTGATCGCCTTGACCTGATCCCGGTCGTTGCCCTGCGGCTTGCGCGCCAGGTTGGCCTTGACCCCTTCCAGCCAGGTTTTGGTCTCGGCCATGCCGTGATGGGCAATCATGGAGGAGACCAGCGCCACATTGTACTCATGCTTGCCGCTGCGGGTGCAGATTTTCCCTTTGAATTCCGGTTTGGCCAGATCTTCGTAGCTGATGGTGTCGAGCTTGCCGAGGCGATCCTTGCTGGAGTAGATGGCGCGAACCCGGGTGGTCAGCGCGAACCAGCGATTCTCCGGATCACGATAGATGGCGGGGATGTTCTCCTGCAGGATCTTGCTGTCCACCGGCTGCACCAGCCCCTTGTCCACCAGATCGGTCAGACGGCTGATGTCGACGGTCAGCATCAGGTCGGCCGGAGAGAGTTTGCCTTCCCGCTCCAGACGCTCGTTCAACCCCTCTTTGGCAAACACCACGTTCACCTTGATGCCCGATTCCTTCTCGAACTGCTGGATGATGGGCTTGATCAGCTCATCCTGCCGGTTGGAGTAGACATTAACTTCCCCGGCCGCCAATGCCGACTGAGCTGCCAACGCAGAGAAAGCCAGTGCCAACATCTTCATTTTCATCATCCATTCCTTGATTAGCTATACAGAGTGATAACGATTTCCGTTTGCATTCTGCATACATCTTATAAGCGGATCAAGAAAGCTCGTCGTCGCCACATCACATATTTAATCCGAATAGATTCAAAAAAATCTCGCCTCAGTGACAAGAGATTCAAAAGAAGCATGACAGCCTCAGTGGCGTCTCTCGTTACATCCTCCATATCTATTCGCTGGCGATCTCGATGGTCACATGTACCAGCTCTTCATGGATCGCCAACCGTTCGCGGATCTGCTGCGCCGGTAGCGGATTGACCATCAGCAAAGAGAGCACACAGGCATACTGCTGCTGCCCTACCCGCCAGACATGCAGATCGCGGATATCAGTGCCCGGCAGCTCGGCGATGACCTCGCGGATCTCCGCCACCAGCGGGGTATCCATCTCGGCATCCAGCAGCACCCGACCGGAGTCGCGCAACAGACCCCAGGCCCACACAGCGACCAGCCCTGCACCCACTATGCCCATCAGCGGATCCAGCCAGTCGGCCCCCCACAGCATGCCCCCCACCAGCGCCAGAATCGCCAGCACGGAAGTGGCCGCATCCGCCAGCACGTGGATATAGGCGGCGCGCAGGTTGAGATCCTGATGGCCGTGCTGATCGTCATGGTCATGATGATGATCGTGGTCGTGATGCTCATGATGGTGGTCATGCCCATGATGATGGTGGCCGTGATCATCCTTGAGCAGCCAGGCACAGGCGAGGTTTACCAGCAGCCCCACCAGCGCGATAGCGATCGCCTGTTGATAGTGGATCGGGCTGGGATCGAGCAGCCGGAACACCGACTCGAACAGCATCAACCCGGCCACTCCCACCAGCAAGAGAGCGCTGGTGAAGCCACCCAGCACCTCGATCTTCCAGGTGCCGAAGCTGAATCTGTGGTCGCGGGCGAAGTGGCGGGCGGCGCGGTAGGCCAGCACCGAGAGGCCGAGCGCCAGCGCGTGGGAGCTCATGTGCCAGCCATCGGCCAGCAGCGCCATGGAGTTGTAGAACCAGCCGCCGCCGATCTCCGCCACCATCATGATGACGGTCAACAATACGGCCCAGCGGGTCTTCTGTTCGGCCAGCGGATTGCCCTCGTGGATGACGGGTTGATGGCAGTGTGATTGAGCGAGGGATGACATGAATTTCTCCTGAGAGCGATGATGCAATATACTATACCCCAGTATAGTTTTATTGATCGAGAGGATCCTGCATGTCACACACCATCCACGACAAGAAGAAGCTGCTGGCACGGGTGCGCCGCATCAAGGGACAGGCCGGTGCGCTGGAGAGCGCGCTGGAGCAGGAGAGCGACTGCACCGCCATTTTGCAGCAGATCGCCGCCATCCGCGGCGCCGTCAACGGCTTGATGCTGGAGGTACTGGAGGGACACATGCGCGAGCATCTCGGCGCCCCCGATGCCACCCCGGCCGAGCGGCTGGAGGATCTGGATCAGGTGGTCAGCGTCCTGCGATCCTATTTGAAGTAAGCAGGATGGCGGTGCCATCCCTTCAGGCTAGACCAGCGTCAGACTTGAGCCACCGCCAGCTTTGCGCCATGATGTCCAGCCCGGCTGACCGCCGGTTTTACTGGACAGTCAATTTCAAGGATCCCCCATGTTTGAACACGTCGATGCCTACGCTGGCGACCCCATCCTGACGCTAGTCGAGACCTTCCACAAAGACACCCGCGAGCAGAAGGTGAACCTGGGGATCGGCCTCTACTACGACGAGCAGGGTCGCATTCCGCTGCTGCCGTCGGTGCAGCAGGCCGAAGCCCAGCGCGCCGCCGCCCCGGCCCCACGCCCCTACCAGCCGATGGAAGGCGCCGCCAACTACCGCACCGCAGTGCAACACCTGCTGTTTGGTGCCGACCATGAAGCGGTCAAGGCGGGTCGCATCGCCACCATCCAGACCATCGGCGGCTCAGGCGCGCTGAAGATCGGCGCCGATCTGCTCAAGCGCTACTTCCCGACCTCCGAGGTGTGGGTCAGCAACCCGACCTGGGACAACCACAAGGCGATGTTCGAGGGAGCCGGCATCAAGGTGCATGACTACCCCTACTACGATGCGGCCACTGGCGGCGTGCAGTTCGATGCCATGATCGACTGCCTGAGCACTCTGCCGGCCAAGAGCATCGTGCTGCTGCACCCCTGCTGCCACAACCCGACCGGGGTGGATCTCTCCCGCGCCCAGTGGGACCGGGTGATCACGCTGGTGGTCGAGAAGAACCTGATCCCCTTTATGGATATCGCCTACCAGGGCTTCGGTGACGGGCTGGAAGAGGATGCCTACGCCATCCGCGCCATGGTGGCCGCCGGTGTCAGCTTCTTCGTCAGCAACTCGTTTTCCAAGAACCTCTCCTTCTACGGCGAGCGCTGTGGTGGCCTGTCTGTCATCTGCAAGGATGCCGAAGAGGCGAGCCGCGTACTGGGCCAGATGAAGGCCACCGTGCGTCGCAACTACTCAAGCCCCCCCACCCACGGTGGCCAGATCACCGCCGCAGTGATGGGCCAGCCGGAGCTGCACGCCATGTGGGTCGATGAAGTGACCGAGATGCGCACCCGCATCAAGGCGATGCGCCAGAAGTTGTTCGAGGTGCTGAGCGCCAAGGTGCCGGGCCGCGATTTCAGCTACTTCATCAACCAGCGCGGCATGTTCAGCTACACCGGCTTCACCCCGGAGCAGGTGGACAGACTGCGCGAGGAGTTCGCCGTCTATCTGGTGCGATCCGGTCGCATGTGCGTGGCGGGCCTCAACAGCCGCAACGTCGACTATGTGGCTGACGCCATGGCCGCGGTGCTCAAGGGCTAATCTGCATCAGCCCCGCTTTGGCGGGGCTTTTTTTGTCTGTTGCGTTCGCAGTCACCTCTTGAGGGGTCTGCTCACCCTCCCCCTGCTGTGAGAGAATGCCAGCAGGTCACGTTGAATCTTTCTGATTCCAAACCTGTTTATCTTCATCAATTTCAGGAGCCACTATGGATCTGATCGCTCTCTCTCGGCTGGGAGGTCGCCATCTGGTCACCCTGCACCTGTTGCTCGACAACCAGAGCGTCACCCGCACCGCCGAGCGGCTCTGCACCACACCTTCCACCGTCAGCAAAACCCTCAACCAGCTGCGGGATCTGCTGGGGGATCAACTGCTCTACCGTCAGGGCAACCAGCTGCTGCTCACCCCCATGGCCGAGCGACTGGCGCCCACCCTGCACCGGTTGTTGGGGGAGCTGAACGGCCTCACTCGCCAGAACGCCTTCAACCCCCAACAGTGGCAGGGCAGCTTGCGGCTGGGATTGCGCGAGAGCGTGATGACCTGGCCGGTGGGCCCAATTCTGGGTCAACTGATGCAGGAGGTGCCGGGCATGGTGCCGGAGATCTGGAACAAGGATGAACAGGGGTTGGAGGCGCTGGCAGCGGGCAAACTCGACTTCGTGATCCTGCCCCATGACCAGAGCCAGCCGTTGCCGCGCCAGCCCGGGCTGGTGTGGGAGACCCTGCGGGAAGAGAAACTGGTCTGCCTGCTGCGCAAAGACCACCCCGCGCTGACCAAGCCCTGGGATCTCGATGCCTACCTGAGCTGGCGCCATATCGCCATCCGGGATCAGGAGCTGGCCAACCCCTTCTTCGAGCAGAGCCTGGCCCAGCAGCAGGTACGTCGCCAGATTGGCGCCACCCTGCCCGATTTTGCCAGCGCGGCGGCCCTGCTGCCCCAGACTGACCTGATCCTCACCGCCATCGGTGGCTGGGCGGCCTGCATGGCCAGTCAGCCGGATCTGGTGATGCGTCCGGCACCGTTCGATTACGGCAAGGTGAGTCACAGCCTGGTCTGGTATGGCCCGGCCGGTGATGGCTCGGCCCGTCACTGGTTCCGCCAGCGGATCCTGCAACTGGGTCGCGAATTGATTGAGCCCTGAGCCGGACGACAACGAGAAGAGATAGATGTTTCACCGCGGTGAAACATCAACGGCAAGTAGGGACTAGGGACGTTTGGTATAAATGGGGCTGGGGAAGGAGGCGACGTTGCTGCCCAGATCCGTGATGCGAGCTGCCCCCTGCTTTTTCACCTGATCGATGCGCAGCACCTGATGCATGGGAATAAGAGTCTGGCGCACATCGGCAAATTCGCTCTTGAGCTTCTCGTGACTGGGATCGACGATAAGCGCCGTGTGGTTGTCCCAGACAAAGTCGGCAATCTCGATAAAACCGAACAGCTGGCCCTGATTGACTTCGCGCACATACACTTCGTAGCGCTCGCTGTGGCAAATAAACTGAACCCGATATAACGCCTTGCTTTCACTCATGATTATCTGTCATTGAGGGGTAAGAAGATGGTCATTATTCTAGCCGCCGTTCTCGCCCCCTCCAATAGACAGAAATCACAGTTGCGGCCTTTCCATGCCACACCTCACGCCATGACGGTCACCGGATGACGCAGCCACTCAACCCATCAAGGCAGGCAGTGAGACCGGCCCCAATCCGGCTGCACGCAAACGGCTGGCCAGCTGTTCCAGCTCGGTTTGGCTAGCCTCTGGCCATTGCATCGCCTCCCCCCGCACCCCGTGGTGGCGAAAGCCGTTGAGGCGAATGGGCACAGGCCCAAGCTGCTGCAAGAAGGCGGCGAGATCCGCGTCAAGCTCACCACTTGCATCCAGAAAATCACTCTTGCCCGGCACATGGAGCAGCCGCAACTCGGCCAGCTTGCCGTGGCGTGCCAGCAGTTGCAGCGATGCCAGCACCCGCTCGCGACCATAGCCGGTCAGGGAGTGATGCACCGAGTCACGCCACCCCTTGAGATCGAGCATGGCGCCGTCGAGCACCGGCAATAGCCGCTGCCAGCCGGTTTCGGCCAGCGAGCCGTTGCTGTCGAGCAGGCAAGTGAGATGGGCCAGATCCGGCGCAGCCTTGATGGCGGTAAAGAGCGCAACCACGAAGGGGAGCCGGGTGGTCGCCTCGCCGCCGGAGACGGTAATCCCGCTCAGCAGTGGACCGTAGCGGCGCAGCAGGGCCAACACGTCGGCCACCGTCATGGTGGCAGTCTTGGGATTGGCACTGCGCGGGCAGACATCCAGACAGGCGTCGCAATCGGTGCAGAGCGTTGCCTGCCAATGAACCTTGCCTTCGCTCAAGGTCAGGGCGCCGCTCGGACAGACCGCAAGGCAGTCACCGCAATCGTCGCACAGCCCTATGGTGTGCGGGTTGTGGCAGCCGGGGCAGCGAAAGTTGCACCCTTGCAGAAACAGCACCAGCCGGTTGCCCGGCCCATCGACACAGGAGAACGGCAGCACCCTGCTTACCAGGGCGCTGCGTGTTGGCAAAACATCAGCCATCGGTGCGAACTCAATACTCGCCGATGGTCGATTCGTGGGCGACCACTCGCGGAGCCCGCTGACGGATGGCGGTCACTTCACTCGCCTCGGCACCGAGACAGGTGGTCTGCAAGCGCGACCCCTCCTCTGCGAAGCGGGCCACGTCGCTCTTGCGGATCATGTAGCCGGTCACCCGCACCAGATCGCTGTCGGCCACGTTGGCGGTGAACTCGCGCATACCGATGGCGAGCGCCCCCTTGCAGAGCTGCAACAGCGCCTGCGGGTTCTGGCGGATGGTGGGATCCAGCGTCAGGATCTCGCTGATCCCCGAATGGTAATAAGTGTGGTGCGGTGCCAGTGCCAGCACATGGCTGGCCGGATCCGGCTCATGCCCGTAGGGAATGCGCACCCCGGGGGTGACTGCCACATCGATGCTGAGGCCACCTTGCGAATGCAACAAAGCGCGGCCACCCCAGGCATGGGTCTGCGGGGTCGTGGTCACATAGGCGGAGAGCTGGGCCGAGATGCGATAGCCAAGCTGGTTCGCCTCCTCGCCATGGCCGTAGCGATCCGGCAGATTCTCTTTATCCATCAGGATATTGACCGCTTCCGCCATACCGTAGATGCCGAACATGGGGACAAAGCGATCCTCATCCAGCAGCCCCTCCTTGACCAGGAAGCTGTCGAAGAAACCGGACTCATCGTGGAGGAAGGCGGCCCGCGCTTCGATCAGCTGGGAGGCCAGACGGCAGTAGTGGGGCAGCAGGCAGCCGAGGAAGTCGTCGATCCCCTGACACTGCTCGGCGACCCGCTTGAGGGAGATGCGCACCAGGGTATTGGCGCCACCCGCCTGCGGCAGGGCGTTATAGCAGCTGACGATGCCAAAACCACGCTGGTCAAAGGTATCGCGGTGGATCGGGTAGTTGGCGATGTGCGGCTTGCTGCACTCGGCGATATTCTTCACCGCCTGCAGCAGCAGGCTGTCCGGGGTCTGCTCCGGATCGTGGAAAAAGGTGAGGTTTGGCGCCACCTGCTTGAGCTCGTTGTCGATGCGCAGGATCAGGCGGCAGATGCGGTTGTCATCCGGCCCGATGTTGACGTGCATGAAGGCGTCCGGCAGCACCCGATCCAGATAGATCCAGAACCCTTTCAGCTTGCGATAGAGGGTCTCGTCATCCAGTTCGCCGACAAACGGCAACAGCAGATGGTCGAGCCGCCCCAGCCAGACCGGCATGCCGGTGACGGAGGGGACATGGTGATAAAGGATGCGCAGGGCATTGAGCGCCTCGTCGAAATCCTGCGGCGCCGTCAGCTCCAGCCAGGCAGAGCCCTGAGTCAGGAATTTTTCATAGTCCGGCAGCACATAACGTGGCTTGTAGGGGGCGTGCCCTTCGAACATGTCGCAGATAAAACCCTGCTCCATCGCCTCGGCGACTGCGGCAGGCAGGTCGGGGTAGGGCAACGCATTCTCGGCGGCCAGCGCCAGCGCATAGCTCTTCTGGGCGGCGGAGAGATGGGGATCGCGCACGATGCGCTGACAGGTTTCGATCAAAGACATGGGACACTCCTTCACGGACAGAGCCCATATCCTCACCATTTGCAGGCTTTTTTTGAAGTGACATTCATGACATGACGGATGTCGAATAATGACATCCATTACACAAGATCACGGCTCGCGCTTCACCAAGGTAAGAGCTCGGCTATGCCTCCCAGCCAGCGCAGCAGAAAGAAGCCCCCCATTCCGCCCACCACCACAACCAGAGTCGGCAGCCGCAACAGGGTCAAGAGCATTACCCACAGGGTGGCAGTCAGGTAGTCAGGATCCCAGTCAAGACCTATCCCCGGCTCGTAGCTAAAGACGATGGGCAACCAGATGGCAGTCAGCACCGACTGGGCCGAGAAGCCGAGAAACGCCCCCATCTCGGCACCCGGCTGATATCGGGTCAACCGAGAAAAGAAGGCGAAGCGGTTGAAAAAGGTGATCAGGGCCAGCAGGCCAATCATCAGCCAGCTCACGCTACCTCCTCATCCGGTACAACACATAGCCCACCACCATGCCAGCCAGAGCCGAGACGATGATGTGGATCTCCGCCAGCAGCGGCTTGGTAAGCAACGCTGTGCCGCCGCTCACCAGAGTGGCCGCAATCATGGGCAAGTTTTTCATGGCGGGAATGGTCATGGCGATGAAGGTGGCTGCGATGGCAAAATCCAGCCCCATGCTGTCCAGTCCATCGATGTACTGACCGGCCGCGATGCCGAGCAGGGTCGCCAGATTCCAGAACAGATAGAAGACGAATCCCGCGATGAGCGCGTAGGCCGGATCAAAGTGGCCGCTGCGCTCCCGGTCTTTCAGCGCCACAGCGAACATCTCATCAGTCAGGAAAAAAGCAAGGCTGGCCCGCCAGCGCAGGGAGAGCGGCAATACGTCACGGCGGAAGGTGAAGCCGTATAGTAGATGCTGGGAAGTGATCACCATGGTGGAGCCCATGATGGGCAGCAGGGGCGTGCCCACCCCGAACAGGGTCGTGGCCGAGAGCTGGGCGGCTCCGGCGTAGACCAGCAACGACATCAGCTGAGCCTGAAGCGGACTCAGCCCTGCCTGCAACGCCAAAGCGCCACACAGGATCCCCCAGGGGATCACAGAAATGGAGAGCGGGAGCATATCCAGTGTGGCACGCCACCAGAGCATCCCCGTTCGCTCGGGCACGCTCGTTACTGACATCATGTGATCTTCCTTGTCACAGCCAAAGCGAGCCGAAAAAACTAGCACGGGACAGCAAGCGCTGTCACGTCATCACTGGCGGGAAATAAAACGCCCGCGGAGTCGCGGGCGTGCACAAGGGGATCAGGGCTCGATGACGATGGGCGTACCCGGATCAATAGCGTCCCACACCTCATCCAGCTCGTGGTTGAGCATGGCGATACAGCCGTTGGTCCAGTTGGAAGGCTGAACCCTGCGGTTGCCAATGCTGTTGCGCTGGCCGTGGATCATGATCATGCCACCCGGACGAACACCCAGCTCATTGGCGCGCTTGATGTCATCCAGGTTCGGATAGTTGATATGGATGGCTTTGTAGTAGCCGGAATTGGTCTTCTTGTAGTCGAGGGTGTAGCGCCCTTCCGGCGTACGCTGATCCCCTTCCTGCTGCTTGTGCCCCTTGGGCGCCGGGCCCAGAGCAATCCAGTAGCGCTTCAGTTCCTTGCCATCCTTCATCAGGGTCAGGCTATAGGTCGACTTCTTGACCACCACCAAATCGGCTTTTTCGGTCAAGGCAAAACTCAATGCGGGCCAAAGCCCCAACAAACACAGTAATACGGCTCTCATTCCATCCCTCGACAAGCCTCTGGTGCGGGCTTTTCTTGTTACCAGATCATCTGAACGATGCCCGCCGAGCGGCGAGCGAGCGCCATGATATTGGATCGCCATCAATACTCAATATGCCTGGCAAAACATATCTTGCCGCAGCCAGGCCATCTTCCTTGAACGCCGTCATTTGGCATTGGTAATTAACAGTTAAAACAACAAGATACCAAAAATTATCGCGCTGGCACCCGGGGCAATGATCGGCGAAGATAACACTCCACTCCCCGACAGGATCATGCCATGCGCTCTTCGTGCCGCCTCGCCACCCTGCTGTTCTCGCCACTCCTGCTCTGGCTGCCCGCCAGTGTCGCCGCCGATGCACTCTGGCTGCGCGAGCCCGCCCTCTCCCCCGATGGCAAGCGGCTTGCTTTCACCTGGCAGGGGCGCATTTTTGTCGCCAGTGCCGAGGGTGGCCCCGCTACGGCGCTCACCGGCAGCGACTACCTGAGCCAGCGGCCAATCTGGTCGCCGGATGGCAAAAAGCTCGCCTTTGCCGCCAATCTCTACGGCAACGAGGATGTGTTCGTGGTACCCGCCAACGGCGGTGAGATGGTGCGCCTCACTCGCGATTCGCGCACCGATCTGCCGCAAGCCTTCAGCGCCGATGGCAAACGGCTGCTGCTGAGCAGCCAGCGCCTGGGGGCGCCCGATGCCGACCATTTTGTCGCGGAAGGCTACCAATGGGGCGAGCTCTACTGGACCCCGATCACCGGCGGCACCTTGCAGGCCGATCTGCCGCTGCCTGCGACTCTCGCCCGCCCCCACGGGGAGCGGCTCGTCTACCAGATGCCCGCGGCGGATCAACCCTTTCGCAAGCATCAGCACTCGTTCGCGGTGCCCCGTCTCTGGCTGTTTGATGGCAAGCAGCACAAGCAGCTGACCGAAGATCGGGTGGCGGCCACCGATCCGGTCTGGAGCGACAAGGGAGATACCCTCTTTTACCTGAGCGAGCGCAGCGGCGATTTCAACGTCTGGCGCCGGGATCTCGCCAGCGGCAAGGAGCAACAGCTGACCCACTATCAGGGCCATCCGGTGAGGGGGCTCAGCGCCTCTCGCAGTGGCGATCTGGTCTGGTCATGGCTGGGCGAGCTCTATCGCCTCGATGCCGGTACCAGCGAGCCACGCAAGCTGACCCTCACACCGCAAGTGGCGAGCACGCCGGATGAGGCGAGCGAGGCCCTGACCCTGGCAGACGAAGCGCTGGTCAGCGAAGGGGCGGACGAGCTGATCCTGGTGAGCGAGGGCAACCTGTTTGCCGTTGACCCCGAGCGGGAGCGGGTGCGCCAGCTGACTCGTGACCCGAGCGAGCAATCCAGCCCTCTCTTTGCCGAGCAGGGGCGCGCCCTCATCTATCTGTCGGAGCAGCAGGGGCACGCCGCCCTCTATCGCCTGCGCAAGGGGGACCCTGATCTGCTGTTCAGCGATCCCGGCACTCTGACCGAGAGTCTGCTGCTGGCGATTCCCGACAAGGGGATCAGCCGTCCGGTGCTCTCCCCCGATGGCAAACAGCTCGCCTTCGTGGTGGATGGCCAGGCCATCCATCTGCTGGATCTGGCGAGCAACAAGCAGCGGGAGCTGGTGCCTGCCAGCTTCAACCCCTCGCGCCACGAGGTGCATCTCGCCTTTGCCCCCGACTCCCGCCATCTGGCGCTCACCTTCCGCCCCGATGCGGCAGAGCAGGAGATCGCGGTGATCGACACGGCCAATCCCAAGGCCAAACCGGTCAATGTCAGCCTCAACGGCTATCAGGATGGGCAACCGGGCTGGAGTCAGGATGGCGCCATCCTCTACTGGCAATCGACCCGGTTTGGCGCACTGGGGCCCGATGGCGAGCCCCTCGTCACCAACCTGCTCGGCATTTACAGCAGCCGCGCCGCCAGAGCCGATGCGATTGCCGAGCTGGAGCCGCCGAAAGGGGGATATGGCTTTGAGAGCGATCGTCTCAACCATCGCGAAGCGCTGCTGCTGCAACCCACCGGCACCCTGCTCGCCAGCCGCATCATCGGCGACCAGTTGATCTATCTGGTGGAGGAGATGGGGGTCAACAGCGAGAGCGAGATCAAGGGCTACAGCCAGGATCTGCGCAAGGGCAAAACCAGCGAACTGTTTGGCGAGCAGCCCGGCCCAGCGCTGGCAAGCCTCAACCAGCAGGGCACCCTGGCTACCCTGGTGCGGGATGGGGAGATAACCCGGATCCACCTCGACTCCGGCGAGGCCACCAGCGCCCCCTTCGCCTTGCAACCCACCAGCCGCTGGCAGGAACGCATGACCGCCGCCTTCGATCAGATCGCCCGGCTCACCCGGGACGAGTTCTATCTGGACGATATGAACGGGGTGAACTGGGATAGCTATGTCGCCGCTTACCGCCGCCTGCTGCCGGGCATCGGCAACCCGCGGGATTTTGGCAACCTGTTGGCAGAGCTGGCTGGCGAGCTCAATGTCTCCCACACCTGGGGCAACGGCCCCGCCCCCTTCCCCCGCATGGCGGACGAGACCGCCAGCCTTGGCGGCTACTGGCAGGATGGCGAGCAAGGGGTGATGCTCACCGCCCTGCTCTCTGGCGGCCCGCTGGATCAGGAGAGCGATATCGCCCCGGGCGCCCGCCTGCTCGCCATCAACGGCAGCCCGATTGCCAATCTGGCCGAGCTGGATCGAGCCCTTAACCATCAGGCCGGTGCCCGGCTCGCCCTCACCTTCCAGCAGGAGGGCAACAAGCAAACTGACGAGGTGGTGCTCACCGCCATCGACAAGCAGCAGGAGTACCAGCTGCAACAGGATCGCTGGATTGAGAAACGGCGGGAGCTGGTGGCTAGCCTGAGCAGAGGACGGGTCGGCTACGTCTATCTGCCGGCAATGAATAGCGAGGTCTACGATGCAGTGGTGGCGGATGCACTCGGCAGGCAGCGCAATCGCGAGGCGCTGATCGTCGATGTCCGCTTCAACAGCGGCGGCTATCTCGCCAATACCCTGGTGGAGTTTCTGACCGGCAGCGGCAGCACCAAGGGAATGGCCAGCAGTTGGCCCCGTCAGGGCAAGGGGGAAACCGACGCCGCCACTCGCCAGTGGACCAAGCCCTCGGTGGTGCTGGTGAACGCCGCCAGCTACTCGGAAGGCTCCGCCTTCCCCGAGTACTACCGCGCCCTCAAGGTCGGCCCCATCGTCGGCGATCCGATACCCGGCACCGGCACCATGGTCTATAGCCACGACTCCCGGCTGATCCCGGGCCTCTCCTACGGCATTCCGACCCTGGGGCTGCGCAAGCCGGACGGCACCTTTTACGAGAATCAGGAGCTGATCCCGGATCTGCAGGCGCCTCTCACCCCCGCCGACATGGTGGCCGGGCGGGATCCGCAGCTGGAAGCAGCGGTACAAGCCGCCCTCAAGCAGTTGCCAGCCAGCGCCAAATAACGGCCCCCATCGAGCTCAACGAAAGCGAAACAGCTCGCGATGCAGATGCCCGTCTGGCAACAGCCGGGTCAGGGCATCTGCCATCCCCTCCGGCCCGCAAAACCACACCTGCTCGGGGGCATCCTGCGCGATGCAGGCAAGATCCAGTCGCCCGGCCGCCTTGTCCAGATGCAGCTGATAGCGCACGCCGGTGCGATGACAGAGCTCGGCCAACCGCCGATGGTAAACGGCGCCTGCCAGATCCGGCGCACACTGGATCAGGGTGATCCCCTCGCTGCGCTCCCCACGGGCAGCCAACCCCTCCAGCCAGGCGACGAACGGTGTGATACCGATCCCGGCCCCCAACCAGAGGGCTCTACCTCCCCCTTGCGGGGCGACAAAGGCGCCATAGGGCCCGGTCACCACCACCCCATCCCCGGCGCGCGCCTCTGCCACCAGCTGACGGGTATGATCCCCGAGCGCCCGCACCGCGATCACCAGCTGGCGCCGATCCGCTGACACCCGCACCAGGGTAAAGGGGTGCGGCCCCTCCTTGGCGTCAAACTCGAAGAAGGCAAACTGGCCCAGGCGGTAATGGGCGAGCGGCCGCTCCAGCTGCATGGTCAGCTCGCAGGTGTGATCCGCCAGCGTGCGCACCGCAACGACCCGGCCTGGATGGCGATCCCGCGCCCCCACTTGTCCCAACAGGGAGTAGAGGGCCCCGATAGCACCGATCCCGCCGATCAACCAGATCGATACCCCAACAGGCGTCATGGCTCCCACCTGAGGCAGCAGGCAGAGCCCGTGTCCCCAACCAGCCAGATAGATGATCGGCGCCAGCCGGTGGATCAGCCGAAAACGGCCATAACTCACCAGCGCCAGCAAGCTCAACACCACCAGCGCGATCAGCAGATAGAAACTCCACTCACCCAGGGTATTGCCAAGGGCATGGAGCGAGATGCCATTGCCAGCCCCAGCACCGCTGACCCCACGCCGGGCGGGACGACTCAGCCAACCCGCCGAGACAGCCCACTTGGGCGCCTCCACCAGCAGCCAGTGGGCGGTCAGCGCCAATGCACCGCCGATGGCCGTTTGGCGGTGCCATCGCAACATCCGGTCCAGACCGCCACACCACACCTCCAGCTGTGGCAGACGCAACGCCAGCAACAGCGAAATGGCCATATAGGTCATCCCCAGCAGACCCGTCAGCAGCAACATCTCATGGCGCCAGGGCCACACCCCGTTGGCATCCCCCGCATAACCCAGCCACCAGACCCCGACCGCCAGCAGCGGCAACAGCCACCATATCCATTTGTTCGTCATAACATGCTCCCTGGTTCCATCGCTGTAGGGCCTTATCTCCCTGCTGATGGCACCATTACACACCCGTCCGGTCACAAGACTTTGCCATAGGGGGAAGCTTGTGTGGCAATGTGTGACAAACGGAAACAAAAGAGGGGCCGACTGGCCCCTCATGATCACCCTTGTTAGCTCGCTCCTTTTCACAGGAGATGGCGCACAATTCGCCTCCGCTGTGATTGACGACTCGCCAGCAAAAGGAATCAAATGGGGACGTTACATATCTGCGGCGGAAAACCTGCTACCCACTCTTCCGGACAAGGAGTCCCCCCTTGCTTTCATCCACCGAACAACGCTACTGCCCGAGTTGTCAGCGCGAGACCAACCATGTCGTAGTGCTGGTCGACAAATCCTATGGAAAAGAGGTGAAACCAGAGCAAAAGCGCAAAGCCTTTATCAAGGACTTCATTACCGGCTGGGCTGCCGGCCCCTTTCTGGCCAACATGGATCGCTTTGAGCGCCACGTCATCTGTGAAAAATGTGGAAAAAAGGTCATCGATGAGTAGTGAACAATGAGCAAAAAGAATGGCAGGAAGGTTTCCCCTCCTGCCAATTGCCATTTCAAAGCCGGTTAACCCCCATCAGATTGCTCACTGCACGCAGCTCCGCCCCTCCCCGACATCCCCCGCAAAGTAGTGCCGGGCGATCCACGCCTCGAAATCGGCCAGCATGCGGGTTTCCGACTCGCGGTTGTCGGCGATAAGCTCGGCGCCGTGTACCACCCGGATATGGGCGGCGAGCGGGCTTCCCTCACCCGCCACGGGGCGCTGCTGCGCGGCAGCCATGCAGGCTTGCGCCTGTTGCCACGCCTCAGCGGCGCTCAGGTTGCACGCATCCGCCAGCGGCACGGCGCTGAATCCCTCGCCGGTCAGGCTGCGCAGGGTCGCATCGTGGCTCATGCCGTTGCCAGGCCCCCAGTAGTGGGCGGCCAGATCCGGCCCGATGCGCGGGTTGTCAGTGAGGTAGCCATCACGCTTGAGGAAAAAGGCGCGGGTCTGCTCCACCGCCATCAGCGCCAGCAGGTAGCCGTGATAGGCACAGGCCGACTCCTGATTAAGCAGGTGCGGAATGGCCAGCAACGGGCGCGGGCTCTCTACCCCGACTATCTTGCGCTCCCACTGGCGGGCCAGCGCCAACACCGCCTCGGGGGTGCGTTCGGCCTCATCCATGGCGTAGAGATCCCGCTCGAAGTAGGCCACCAGCGCAATCTGGCGCTCGTTGAAGGCCCGAAATGGCTGGCGCGCGGCGATCATCTCCTTGATAAGCGCATCGGGAACTGCCTCTCCCGCCGCATTTCTGGCGTAGCGTTTGAGCCAGTCGGCATCGTCCAGCAGGCTGTCGCAGAACATCGACTGGGTCTCGGCATAGGCCATGGAGGTGGGCGGAAACTCCTGTGAGAAGCAGGGGGCATTGCCGGTGACATTGGCAAAGTGCGCGGCGTGGCCCCCCTCGTGGAACAGGGTGTTAAGGCCACTCCAACCGCTGCCCACCTGCGCCGGATCGGCCAGGCTGGTGAAGTTGACCACCGCAGGTATCCACTCACCCTGCTGGAAGAAGCTCGGTACCGGGCCGTGGCAGAAGCCGTTCTCGTATTTCCCCTCCCTGGTCAGCAAGTCCAGGGTAAGGGTCGCACCGCGATACTGGATGCCGAGCCGGCGGAAGCTCTCGACCCAGTCCCGCAGCGCCCGCGAGAAGGGCACGTAAGGATCGAGCTGGCGGGTCACGTCGCCACTGACGAAGTAACGCAGGTTGTGGGGCAACAGGGCCGCCTCCCCTTTGGCCGCTTTCAGTTCGACCAGACTCTGCTGCAACCGGGCGTCGGTGTGGGCAATGAAGTCATCAAGGATGGCGAACAGCTGATCCGGGCTCATCTGTTCGTTCTTGCGCACCTTGTAGGCGAAGTAGTCGCGATAGCCCATGGCGCGGGCAAAGCGGTTGCGCAGCGCCACCACCTCGAGAAAGCCGTTGCCGACCACCCACTGCTCCAGGGTGTGGAACATGGCGATGGCGCTTTGGCGCACCGCCTCGTTCGGGCTGGCGGCCAGCGAGGTGCTGGCGGCGGGCAGGCTGCCTGCGACCTGCTGGCCCTGCTCATCCAGCAGGGTCAGTTTCAGACCTTTGCGGCGGGCAAACAGATCCGCCTCGGCAGCCACAAGCTCATCCATCAGGGCGGCGGCAGCGGGATCCTCGATGACGTTGCACTCGAAGAAGGCGATCCAGCCTTGCAGACCGCGCTTGAGATCATCCTCGTCGGCCTGCACCAGCATCTCCCGCAATTCGGGCAGACGGGCCGGATTGGCACAAAAGGCCTTGTAGGCCTGCTCGGCCGCGGTGAAACCGGCCTGATCATCGCTGGTGCCCATATAGGTGGACCAGAAGAGATCCTCCTTGCGCCTGTGCACCTGCAGGTAGTCGGCGTTGAGCTGGTTGAAGTAATTCCTGGCAATGGAACTCATAAATTCCCTCTTGTTATGGGGTCACCCGCAGCGGGGCCCACTCCTTTTTTTGAAGAAATGCCAAACCATTCACACTCTTTGGCAAAAATTGCGCAGGGATGCGCATCAACACGCTAGCAAAAAGTGGGGGTTGCTGTCTGCTGACTATACTGATGTTAAAACGCTCATTTGAGAAAGCTCGGCAAGAGACTGAAAGTAAATGAGTTGTTAACTTTTACAAACTGGCTGCCGCGGTACAGAGCCACATAAAATCAACAGGGAAATGAGGGTTTAGTCATGTTCAAGCTCGGTGATATCACCGTGAGCCGCAAATTGATCTTGCTGCTCGCACTGGCGTTTGTCGGTTTTGTCTCGCTGCTGCTTATCTCGGCCAACGCGCTCCAGCGCAATCTGATGAGCGAGCGAGAGGCGCGGCTCAATGCGGTTCTGGAGCAGGCCATGAGCCAGATCCAGTTTCTGGCCAGCACCATGCCAGCAGAGCAGGCTCAGCAGGAGGCACGCAAGCTGCTGACCAACACCCGCTTTGATGGCAACAACTATTTGTTCGTCATCGACGAGAACCGCACCATGGTGGTTCACCCCATTCGCCCCGAACTGGTCGGCCAGAAGATGGGTGAAGGGGGCGCCGCCACCGCCGGGCAGTTCTGGTATCAGATGGTGGATATCGCCAAAGGGGGCAAACAGGGCACTCTGCAATATGTCTGGACAGGCCCATCGGGCGAAACCGCCGACAAGCTATCCATGGTCTCCGGCTATCAGCCTTGGGGCTGGATCCTCGGTTCCGGCATGCTGCTGCAGGATATTCAGCAGACCATCTGGGCCCAGTACATGAAGATGGGTACCGCCACCGCCATCGTGATCCTGCTGATGGGGCTGCTGGGCTGGCGCATCACCCACTCCATCGTCTCCCCCCTCAGCCAGATCAACAACGCCATGCAACGGGTCGCCAAGGGGGATCTGGTGGTGAGCATCCCGGTACAGGGCAAGGATGAGTTGGGCGTAGTCGCCCGCTGCACCAACCAGAGTCTCGATGCCATCCGTCACGCGCTGCTGGAGGCAAGTCAGGGAGCCCGCAACGTGGCCGATGCCGCCCTGCGCATCGCCGCCTCTGCCGAGCAGACCAATCAGGCGGTGACCAGCCAGCGGGATCAGCTGGCCCAGCTCGCGACCGCCATGAACGAGATGAGCGCCACCATCTCCGATGTGGCCGGGCACGCCGAAAATACCGCGCGGGATACCCAGGAAGCGACCGGTGAAGCAGGACTCGGCAACCGCGACGTTCACGCCAGCGTGCACGGCATCAAGGCGCTGGCCACCGAGGTGGAGCAGGCCACCCAGCAGGTCAACCAGCTTAAAGAGGGAGTGATGCAGATCAGCGAAGTGACCGCCGTCATCAGCGCCATTTCGGAGCAGACCAACCTGCTGGCCCTCAACGCCGCCATCGAAGCAGCCCGCGCCGGTGAGCAGGGCCGCGGCTTTGCCGTGGTGGCCGACGAGGTGCGCCAGCTGGCCAGTCGCACTCGCCAATCCACCGAAGAGATCCAGAGCACCATTGCCCAGCTGCAGCAACGGGCCGTCACCGCCGCCAACGCCATGGATACCAGCCGCAAACTGGCAGAGAGCAGCGTCAACCAGTCCCAGCAGGCGGGGCAGGATCTCACCCTGATCGTCAACCACATCCAGCATGTAAGCGACATGGCGACCCAGATCGCGACCGCCGCCGAGCAGCAGAGCATGGTGGCCGAGGATATGAACCGCAACGTCAGCGGCATCAACGACTCGGCGCTGGAGATGTCCCAGTCCGCCTCGCAACTGGCGCAGGAGAGCGAGTTGCTGGCCGGTCTCTCCCGCAGTCTGGATGAGCGACTTGCGGTGTTCAAACTGGGCAAGGAGTCAGCTGCAGCACCAATGATGGCTCCCGTATCTCCCCCCTCCGGAGAGCAGCGCGCCCGTCATTGATGGCGTCAATCCGTGTCGCCTTGTCACCCAACCTGCCAGCCAAGCTGGCAGGTTTTTTTTACGTCAGCAACACGCAATCAACATGCATCTTATCGGCATATTCAACGTTAATCGGTGCCATTCACAGATAAGAGAACAATTTAAAAACAGCCAGTTAGAATGATTTTCGCGCCATTGAATGGCGCATTTAAACATTTAACTTCAAATAATTAATCAATGCAGTGCACAATGCTGATGGCCGAACATTTGGCCCATCACTAACCATCTAGTCATTTGGCAAACTGACCGAAAGGTCGGGACGCAAAGCCTCCGGTCTACAGACGTTTTGTCCAGGATAGCGGGGTTGCCACACGCAAGTGTGTATCGGGGAATCCCCAGGCCAACTGACTGCCCACATCTGTCGAACAGAGGAATGTATGGCAGCAAAAATCCAACTCAATCACATCGCAGCGGCGCTGGCTCTGCTGGCCAGCGGCAGCGCCCTGGCTCATGGCTACATCAGCCAGCCAGAGAGCCGCAACTATCTGTGCAAAACCGGCGGCAACAGCCAGTGTGGCGGCGTGCAGTGGGAACCCCAGAGCGTGGAGGGCCCTTCCGGCTTCCCGCAGAGCGGCCCGCAGGATGGTCAAATCGCCTCGGCGGGCAGCCCGCGCTGGAGCGAGCTGAACATCCAGACCAGCGACCGCTGGACCAAGCGTGAAGTACAGCCCGGCCCCTTCGCCATCAGCTGGACCTTCACCGCCAACCACGTCACCCGCAACTGGCGCTACTACCTCACCAAGCAGGACTGGAACCCCAACCAGCCGCTCACCCGCGCCTCGTTCGATCTGACCCCCTTCTGCGTCATCGACGGCAACATGGTGCAGCCGCCCAAGCAGGTGATCCATAACTGTATCCTGCCGGAGCGCACCGGTTATCAGGTGATCCTTGGCGTGTGGGAAGTGGGCGACACCAGCAACAGCTTCTACAACATCATCGATGCCAAGTTCAAAGATGGTAGCCAGCCGCCGCTGGAGTGGAGCCAGGCAGGCACCATCTACCCCTCCATCGACCTCGCGGCAGGTGACAAGGCGATGACCCGGGTATTCGATGCCAACGGCGAGCGCCCCGAGCTGCAGACCGTACTGACCATCACCACCGCCGAGCAGGGCCAGAAGAACAGCTGGGCTCATGCCCTCGCCAGCAAGATCAACGCCGAGCAAAGCCTGATCCGCGCCGGTCAGCAAGGAGCCGATGGCCAGTTCAATCCGGTCTACGGTATGAACCCCGTCTATCTGCATCGAGACAGCAAACTGGATCGAGTCGAGATTGACCTGCAACAGCTGCAGCCACCGGTAGTGGACAGCATCAGCGTCAGCGGTCTGGCCAGCGACTATGTGCTGGACAACGGCAAGGCAACCCTCGATTTCACCGTCACCGCACAGGGCGATCTGGCCGTCACCAACACCCTCTATGACCACGGCGGCGTCGCCAAGGGTGAAAGCAGTGCCGACATCAAGGACAGCAGCCACACCTTTACCATGGCGCTGGAAGGGCTCAAGGCAGGTCACCACCAGCTGGTGATCAAGGCCACCCCGAAAGCGGGCGGCGAGACCATCCAGCAGACCATGGATCTGATGTTCAAGGAGCAGAGCAGCGGCGAATACGACTTCGTCTTCCCGAACTCGCTCAAATCCTATGCCGCCGGCACCAAGGTGCAGCAGCCGAAAAATGGCAAGGTCTATCAGTGCAAGCCCTTCCCCTACAGCGGCTACTGCGTGCAGTGGGCCACCACCGCCACCCAGTTCGAGCCGGGTGTCGGATCCCACTGGCAAGAAGCCTGGATTGAGCTGAAGTAATCCGCAGCGGGTCATGACGCCATCAATAAAACGGGGAGCCATTGGCTCCCCTTCTTGTCTTCTATCCCCGTTCAAATCTGGACGTCGATGGCGGGCTCGCTGCCCATCACTCCGCTCCAACAGCCTTCACGACTCTTGTGCAGTGCTCGCGATCCATCTCTATTGCTCATATCAGCCACTCGCACCAGGAGCCGGACGCAGACTCTGTGAGCCATGCCCCTCTGGCCCCTTGCTCGCTGTGCCATCATGGGAACAAGGCAGGCAGATGACGAAAAGGAAGTCGTTATGTGGATCAATGCAGAACCGGTCAACGGTGCCCTGGTCTCGCTGGCCATCGGCCTCATCATCGGACTGGAACGGGGCTGGCAGGTTCGCCAGTTGGGTGATAACCAGCGCATCGCCGGGATGCGTACCTACGGCCTCATCGGCCTGCTCGGCGGGGTCTGCGGCTTGCTGCTGCCGACCCTGGGCCCCTGGCTGCCGCTGCTCGGCCTGCTGGCGGTGGTGATCGGTTGCGGCCTCTCGGTCTGGCTGGCCCAGCACTGGCAGGGAGAGTTCGGTCTCACCAGCTCGGTGGCCATGCTGCTCACCTATCTGCTGGGGCTGATGTCGGTACTGCTGAGCCCGAGCGAGGCGGTGGCCTGCGCCGTGCTGGCCGCCCTGCTGATGGGGCTCAAGGGCAAGATCCAGCAGGGGATGCTGTTTCTCAGCGAAACCGAATTCCACGCCACCCTGCGCTTTTTGCTCATCTCGCTGGTACTGCTGCCGGTACTGCCCAACGAGGAGATGGGCCCTCTCGATGCCTTCAACCCCTTCAAGATCTGGCTGATGGTGGTGGTGATCGCCGGCATCTCGTTTTGTGGCCACTTCGCGGTGCGGCTGCTCGGTACTCGCGCCGGACTGGTGCTCACCAGCATACTGGCGGGATTGGCCTCCTCCACCGCTCTCACCCTGCAGTTTGCCCGCCTCAACAAGGAACAAGGAGGGCTGGAGCGACTGCTGGCCACCGGCATCCTGCTGGCGGGGGCCACCATGTGGCTGCGGCTGCTGGTACTGGTGCTGCTGATTCACAGCGAGCTGGCGATGCGCCTCATCGCCCCCCTGTTGCTGCTGGCCACCACAGTCTACGGCTTTGCCTTCTGGTTCTGGCGTCAGCGCGAGGAGCTGACCGACGGCCCGGTAAAACCGGAAACCAGCAACCCGCTCGATCTCGCCACCGCCATCAAGTTCGGCCTGCTGCTGGCGCTGATCGGCTTTATGGCAACTCTGCTGCAAGACAAGGTAGGCAACTCCGGGGTCTATCTGCTGTCGCTGGTGTCGGGGATCACAGATGTGGACGCCATCACGCTGTCGCTCTCCCAACTCTCCCACAAGGAGCTGGCGCTGGAGGTGGCGGCCCGCGGCATCCTGCTAGCCGGGCTGGTCAACTCGCTGGTGAAGGGGCTGCTGGCCCTGGGGATAGGCGGCCGCCGGCTGGGGCTGCGGGTGCTGCTCCCCTACTTTGTCTCGGCCCTGCTGATCCTGCCCCTCGTCTGGCCCGCAGGTTGACGGGGATCACCTGCCAGAAGTGACAGACTGACGCCTCTCGCGCTTGTCACGTATACTGCCACCTCTTGCAGCATGAGGAGGTAGCAATGGCGAGCGACTGGGACAAGGTACTGGCAGGCGGGGCACTGGATAGCCCGAGCGAGGAGATCGCCAACGACCGGATCCGCGGTCAGGCGCTGCTGGCCAAGCTCAACGGTTCATCGGCGGGCGATAGCCCTTTGCGCCAGCAGATTTGCCGCGAGCTGTTCGGCCACTGCCCCGACTCCTGCTGGATCAGCACGCCGTTCACCTGCGAGTTTGGTCGCAACATTCATATCGGCGAGAAGACCTTCTTCAACTTCAACGTCACCATTCTCGATCTGGGCGAAGTGCATATCGGCAGCCATGTGCTGCTGGCCCCCAACGTGCAGATCTACACCGCCACCCACACTATGAACTATCTGGAACGACGCAACTGGACCGCCTACAACAAGCCGGTACGGATTGGCGATGACTGCTGGATCGGCGGTGGCGCCATCATCTGCCCCGGCGTCACCATAGGGCCGCGCTCCATCATTGGCGCCGGCGCCGTGGTCACCCGCGACATCCCGGCCGACTCGGTGGCAGTAGGCAATCCGGCCAGGGTGATCCGCCCCCTCAAGCAGGATGAGGAGCGCTGCTGGGAGCTGGCCCAATGATGGCGCTGGCGCTGTTGCCGCTGGGCTGGACCCTCTGGCTCGGCCTCGACAGCCAGCAGTGGTGGCCACTGGCAGCACTGCTGACCATGAGTCTGCTGACGCTGGCAGCATACGCCTGGGACAAGCGGCAGGCGGTGCGGGGCGAGTGGCGCATTCCCGAATCGAGGCTCCATCTGCTGGAGCTGTGCGGCGGCTGGCCAGGCGCTCTGGTGGCCCGCCAGTGGCTGCGTCACAAGACCCAGAAGCGCAGCTACCGGCTGGTCTTCTGGTTTATCGTTCTGCTGCACCTCACCCTGTGGGCGCTCTGGGTCGGGCGGCCACTCTGGCAGCAATAGCTGTCTGCGTCACAAAGGGACAATGGGCCCCATTGCGGCCGCCCGGCGGCTGTGAGAAAACAGAGCAGATCTCATCAGCGTTTTCGCCGTCTATAGACGACAAGGAGTCGTGACATGACCATGTGGACAGGCATAGTCCTGATCGTATTTATCAGCGTACTGTTCGGATATCTCGGCAAACGGGCCCGCTATCAGATGGGGGATGCCCGCATAACCGACCGCCTCGGCAGGCAAGATATGATCATCAGAGAGTTGCAGGAGCGGATCGCCAATCTGGAGGCGATCGTCATCGAAGAGGAGAAACGGCGCCCATTCCGGGAGCTGTGATGTTTCACCGCCAGGTTTCAGATACAGAGAGGGCTGCATGATGCAGCCCTCTCTTGTTTGAACTGATTCAGATTGCCAGCGGCAGCAACTCGGCATAGTCGCGGATCGCCGGAAAAGCGGTAATGCTCTGCTCCGGCTTGCAGCTATCCGGATTCTGGATCGCCAGCTGATAGCCGATGCCATAGTCGGCGGCAGCTCGCAGGATCCGCTCGCTATCATCCACAAACAGGGTGCGGGCCGGATCGAACGCCAGCCGCTGTGCCAGTGCCTGCCAGCAGAGCTGGCTCTCCTTCGACCAGCCCAGCTCGTGGGTACTCACCATCAGATCCAGATGGTTGCTTAGTCCCAGCTGCGCATCCTTCACCGACAGACTGGCGGGGTGGGCATTGGTGAAAAGCACCAGCTGCTTGCCCGCGGCGCGCAACGCGGCCAGAAAGGGGATGGCGTGGGGACGCCACTGGATCTTCGCCAGCAGCTCCTGCTTGAGGGCACGGATGTCGAGCCCCAGGGTCTCGCTCCAGTAATCCACGCAGTACCAGTTGAGGGTGCCGTTGACGGCGTGATAGTGGACATCGATCTGCGCTTTGGCCTCATCCAGCGGCAGTCCGAGCCGCTCGGCGTAACGCTCCGGCACCAGCTGCTGCCAGAGGTGGTTGTCAAAATGGAGATCGATCAGGGTGCCATCCATATCGAGCAAGACGGTATCTATCTGGTGCCATGGCAAGGTGGTGGAGCGGGAGTGTGGCATCGGGCCTCTTGATCGCGGATCTCGGAAAACGGGGCGGCAGTATAACGGATTTTTCCTCCCCCTTTCCCCTCCCTGCCCCGTGGTGTTCGGTGTGGGAGTCGTTTACTCTTGAAGCACGATTTTTTAACGAGCCGTCACCCCTGATGAGTGAGCACCACAAAAGCCCCCCCGAACAGATTTCGATCGACCAGCTGGAGCAGGAGAAGAGCAAACCGGAGATCCTCAAGGCCGAGATCGTGGCCGAGAGTCGGCTGTTCAGAGTGGAATCCCTCCACCTCAAATTCTCCAACGGCGAGGAGCGGGTCTACGAGCGGATGCGCGGCGGCAATCGTGGCGCCGTCATGGTGGTGCCGCTGTTCGATGAGCAGACCCTGCTGCTGGTGCGCGAATATGCCGCCGGCACCCACTCCTACGAGCTGGGCTTTCCCAAGGGGCTGATCGACCCGGGCGAAGATGCCTTCGAGGCGGGCAACCGGGAGCTGATGGAAGAGGCAGGCTTTGGCGCCAACAGCCTGACCCTGCTCAAACAGGTGTCGCTGGCGCCCGGTTACTTCTCCAGCCGAATGGACATTTTACTGGCGCGGGATCTCTTCCCCGAGCAGCGGATCGGCGACGAACCCGAACCGCTGGAGGTGATCCCCTGGCCACTCAACCGGATCGATGAATTGCTGGCGCGGCCCGACTTCACCGAGTCGCGCAGCATCAGTGCCCTGCTCTTGGCCCAGAAGTGGCTGGCGGAGCAGGCAGAGTAGCCCGCAGACGGGCAGTTAACAGACAGAGGATAACGAGATGCAGGAGTTGTTGGCCTGGGTGCCGGGGGTCAAGGAGATTGCCCGCGAAGCCGGAAGGATCCTTCACGACATCTATCACGGCGGTCAGTTCGAGCGTCAGCTGAAGGAGGATGCGACCCCGGTCACCAGTGCCGATCTTGCTGCCGATGCCTACCTCAAACAGGCGCTCTCGGCGCTCACCCCCCATGTGCCGGTGCTGACCGAAGAGGCAGCCGACATCCCCTTCAGCCAGCGATCCAACTGGCGGCAGTACTGGCTGGTGGATCCCCTCGACGGCACCGGCGAATTTATCGCGGGCAGCGGCGACTTCGCCACCCTGATCGCCCTGGTGCGGGACAATGTACCGGTGCTCGGGGTCATCTATGCTCCCGAGTCCAACGTGCTCTACTGGGCGGTGCGCGGCTACGGCGCCTTCAAGGAGGTGAATGGCGAAGTGTTGCCCATCAGCGCCATGCACCACGAGCATGACCAGCCCGACTCGCTGGTGGTGGCCATCAGCCGCCGCCAGAAGCTGGAGAAGCTCACCCGCCGCCTCAACCCGGCCATCAACTACGAGCTGATCCCGCTCGGCTCCAGCTCCCTCAAATCCTGTCTGGTGGCGGAAGGGGCGGCCGATTGCTACGTGCGGCTCGGCCCCACCGGCGAG
Organism: Aeromonas sp. JL9; assembly: GCF_024436075.1. Classification (NCBI taxonomy): domain Bacteria; kingdom Pseudomonadati; phylum Pseudomonadota; class Gammaproteobacteria; order Aeromonadales; family Aeromonadaceae; genus Aeromonas; species Aeromonas sp. JL9. The sequence continues at coordinate 76,403 of NZ_JANFNV010000015.1, forward strand.
TGGGACACCGCCGCCGCCCAGTGCATCGTCGAGGCGGCCGGTGGCCGCATCCTCAGCCTGGCGTTGCAGCCACTCAGTTACAACGAAACCGAGTCACTGGAGAACCCGGACTTTATCGTGATGGGGGATCCGGATCTCGCCTGGGGCAACATTCTGGCCCACTAAACGGATAGCGATATCATCACACCAGACAAGCAGGTGGCCCGATGGCCGCCTGCTTTTTCAGAGAAGTTGCCCCGAGTAATGGCCGGAGTGATCCGCTGGTCAAGGCGCTCTTGAACAGCGTGATACGCTGGCAAAGAAGCTAAATGATAGTGAAACATCACAATCGGTCGGCAAGAAATGGTGCGATTTTCACGTAATTCTGAAAACGCCTGATTAACCAAAATAAAAAAACGAGCTAAGATAAAATTTTGGTTTTATATTTCACAAAAATCACCATTGTCAGTTTTGTTGCATTCTGTGATCCAGATTCCATTCCCAATCTCGCTGGCTAAACCCCGCAATGGCAGTGATATGTTTCAGTCTCGCCTTTTGAGAATTAAATCCCGACAAACCATAATAAACTCAGATTAAAACACTAACAAAAAGTGAATTAGTAATGAGTTTATCTGTAGAGGCTACCAAGGAGCTATCCGGTTCCTGCTCCACCACTGCCAGCATCACCCGCTGGCGCCGTCACGACACCCACTGGGTTATCAGCCTGTTTGGCACCGCCGTTGGCGCCGGTATCCTGTTCCTGCCCATCAATCTGGGTCTGGGCGGCATCTGGCCCCTCGTCATCGTCGCAGTACTGGCAGGCCCCATGACCTTCCTCGCCCACCGCGGGCTGGCGCGCTTCGTGCTCTCTTCTTCACGCCCCCACGCCGACTTCACCGAAGTGGCGGAGGAGCACTTCGGCAAGATGGCCGGTCGCCTCATCTCTGCGCTCTATTTCCTCTCCATCTTCCCGATTCTGCTCATCTACGGGGTCGGGCTGACCAACACGGTGGAGAGCTTTATGGTCAACCAGCTCGGCATGGCAACCCCGGATCGGGTGATGCTCTCCGGCGTACTGGTATTCGCCATGATCGCCGTGATGCTGGCGGGTGAGAAAGCGATGCTGCGCGCCTTCGCCTTTATGGTCTATCCGCTGGCAGCCATTCTGGCGGCCCTCTCCTGCTACCTGATCCCTCAGTGGCAATGGCCGGAAGTGACCGCGTTTGAAGGAGTCAGCTTCCTCAACACCGTCTGGCTGGCGCTGCCGGTCACCGTGTTCGCCTTCAGCCACGCCGCCGCCATCTCCGGCTTTGCCAACGTGCAGCGCCGTGAATATGGCGAGCAGGCCGAAGCCAAGAGCGGCCTGATCCTGCGCAACACCACAGTGATGCTGGTGGGCTTCGTGCTGTTCTTCGTCTTCTCCTGCGTGCTGAGCCTCTCGCCAGCCCAGCTGGCTGAAGCCAAGGCCCAGAACGTCTCTGTGCTCTCCTATCTCGCCAACATCACCGATAACCCGGTGATCGTGACTCTGGGGCCGCTCATCGCCTTTATCGCCATCAGCTCCTCCTTCCTTGGCCACTTCCTCGGTGCCCGCGAGAGCCTGAAAAGCCTGATCGCCAAGCCCACCGGCCTGCCGCTGGCCAAGGCGGACAAAGTCGGCATCGCCCTGATGTTCTTCTCTATCTGGGGTGCTGCAGTCATCAACCCGGGCATTCTGGGGCTGATGGAAACCCTCTCCGGCCCGGTCATCGCCATGATCCTGTTCATCATGCCGGTGATTGCCATCTATAAGGTGGAGGCGCTGGCCCGCTTCCGTCACGGCTGGACCAACGGCTTTATCCTGCTGACCGGTTCGCTGGCGGTATCGGCGCTGATCTTCAGCCTGTTGAAGTAACGACTCGCAGCAGATAACAAAAAGAGAGGCGACCTTGGGTCGCCTCTCTTGTCTCTGTTCAGATGTGAACTCAGCCCAGCTTGGCGCCGTTCTCCACCGCCTGCTCGGGAATGGCCATCACCACGGCGCCATCTGGCCGGTAGAAACCGGTCAGCAGAAACTCCGACTGAAACGGCCCTATCTGCTTGGTCGGGAAGTTGACTACGGCGATGATCTGGCGGCCCACCAGCTGCTCTGGCTGGTAGAGGGCGGTGATCTGGGCACTGCTCTTGCGAACCCCCAGTTCGGGGCCAAAATCCGCCCACACCTTGTAGGCCGGTTTGCGCGCCTCGGGGAACGGCTCGACCCGCACCAGAGTACCCACCCTCAGCTCCACCATCTCGAAATCCTGCCAGCTAATCGTCTCCATTTCGGCTCCTGTTTATCGTGCACCTTGCATGACCCGCAGCATGGCCCAAAGAGAGCATCCCGTCTTCGGCGATCAGCCGTTTCGTTGCGGCAGGTAGCCGTTTTGCTGGCGCCAGAGGGACGGAGTAAGCCCGTTCTCGGCCAGGAAGCGCTCGCTGAAGGCCCCCTGATTCTGGTAACCGCAGCGGCTGGCAATCTCGCCGACGGGCAGTTGCGTACCGGCAAGCAGGGTACGCGCCAGCGCCATGCGTCGACTGCGAATGTAGTGGGAGACGCTCACCCCCAACTGCTGGCGAAAGGCGAGCTTGAACTGGCTCTGGCCAAGGCAGGCGATGGCGGCGAGTTGCTGATTGGTCAGCGGGGCGGCGAGGTTGGCCTCGATATGGCGTTGCACCTTGAGGATGCGGGCGGCAAGACGCGGGGTGGCAGTGCTCTGCATCCCCTGCCCTTGCGCCAGCAGGGAGAGCCACACCTGCTCCATGCCCACCACCTGCCGCCCCTCGGCCACCATGCGGTGCAGAAACGCGAGGTAGTGGCGCTGGGGCTCATCCAGCTCGATAAAGGGGCAGGCCGCCAGATCGCCGGGCAGCCAGTCGCTCTCCTGCACCAGAAACGAAAGCGCCGGATCGGCGGCATAATCGTGCCGCTCGCCGGGAGCGATGACGCAGACAGAACCGGGGGCAAGCCTGCGCCCCCGGCCCTGCACCTCGATCTCGAGGGGGCCGTCGAGGGGGATCACCAGCTGGGCAAAGTCGTGGCTATGGCTGCAGACGTGGTGGTGATAGTGACGCAGGCTGAAGCGGGACATGGCAGATAGCAATGACGCGGCCAGGGCCGCGTCATTGGGGATTATTCCTTGTCGAAATCTTCGATCTCTTTGCCCAGCGCTTCCATGATGGCGCGCGCTTCGGCCGGGACGCTGTCCGGTTGATCCTTGCGCAAATCTTCGTCGCAAGGGAGCGGCTGGCCGGTGAAAGCGTGCAGGAAGGCTTCACAGAGCAGCTCGCTGTTGGTCGCATGACGCAGGTTGTTCACCTGACGGCGGGTGCGCTCATCGGTCAACACTTTCAACACCTTGAGCGGGATCGAGACGGTAATCTTCTTGACCTGTTCGCTCTTCTTACCGTGTTCCGCGTAGGGGCTGACGTAGTCGCCGTTCCACTCTGTTCCCATGACTCACCTGTTCTCATTTAGCCGTGAGCGCGGATTTTAACCCTTAAGGAAATTAATGGCAATCCAACAGCAAAGCCATTTAGACGTCTGGAAGTGTTGACGGCTTTTTTAAGCTGGCGTAGTGTGGTTGACCATGAGCCCGCAATGGCGGGATGGCGCGTGGCAGCAAGATGCCGGCGTGTAAAGAGACATCAAGGAGAGTGATATGACCCACAAGGCTACCCTGGCGGTTCGCACCGGGATTGAGACAGACCAGCAACACGGTGCCGTGGTGCCCCCCATCTACCTCTCCAGCAACTACACCTTTGCCGACTTTGGCGAGCCCCGTCAATACGATTATGCCCGCTCCGGCAATCCGACCCGCACCAATCTGGCGGACGCGCTGGCGGCGCTGGAAGGGGGCGCTGGCGCCGTGGTCACCGGCACCGGCATGGGAGCCATCCATCTGGTCACCACCGCCCTGCTCAAGGCGGGGGATCTGCTGATCGCTCCCCACGACTGCTACGGTGGCACCTGGCGCCTGTTCGAGTATCTGGCGGCCAAGGGACACTACCGGGTGCAGTTTGTCGATCAGGGGGATGAGGCCGCTCTGGCCGCCGCACTGGCGCAAAAGCCTGCGCTGGTATGGGTGGAGACCCCCTCCAACCCGCTGCTGCGGGTGGTGGATATCAGCGCTATTGCCAGCGCCGCTCATGAGGTGGGTGCACAGGTAGTGGTGGACAACACCTTCCTATCTCCCCTGCTGCAACAACCCCTGTCCCTCAGTGCCGATGTGGTGGTGCACTCCACCACCAAGTACATCAACGGTCACTCAGACGTGGTGGGCGGAGTGGCGATTGCCAAGGAGGCCGCACTGGCCGAGTCGCTGGTGTGGTGGGCCAACTGTCTGGGGCTCACCTCCGGGGCATTCGACTCCTACCTCACCCTGCGCGGTCTGCGCACTCTGGCCCCCAGATTGCGCACCCATCAGGAGAATACCGACCGCATCCTCGCCTTCCTGCAACAGCAGCCGCTGGTGAAACGCATCTATCACCCCAGCCTGCCGAGCCATCCGGGCCACGATATTGCGCGCCGTCAACAGTCCGGCTTCGGCGCCATGCTAAGTTTTGAACTCGATTGCAGCGAGGCTGGCATTCGCGCCTTCCTCGCGGCCCTCACCCTCTTCTCGGTAGCCGAGTCCCTCGGCGGAGTGGAGAGTCTGGTGGCCCATCCGGCCAGCATGACTCACAGGGCCATGACCCCGGTCGCACAACAGGCAGCTGGCATCAGCGCCCAGCTGCTGCGGTTGTCGGTCGGTATTGAACACGGTGAAGATCTGGTGGCCGATCTGGCACAGGCTTTTGCACAGGCGCAGCAGGCAGAACAGGTAGCGAAGTAATGGAACAGCAGCAACAAGGAGAGATCGCGGTGGCAACAGAAGCAGGCTTGAAGCGACGTCACGTCCACAAATTTGGTGGCAGCAGTCTGGCGGATCCGGTCTGTTATCGCCGGGTCGCCAGCATCGTTGAACAACAGGTGGGTGGCGACGAGCTGATCGTAGTCTCCGCCGCCGGCAAGACCACCAACCGGCTGATCCAGCTGGTGGAGCTGGCCGAAGCGGGTGATGAAGCTGCTGGCGAAGCCATCGCCGCCCTCCACGCCTATCAGCAGGGGCTGATCGACGGCCTGCTGGAAGGTGAACTGCAGCTCGATCTGAGCAAACAGCTGGCCGACGACATGCAGCTCATCGCCAAGACGCTTGAGGGACAGTTTGACCGCTTCGCCCGCAACGGCCTGCTCGCCTTTGGCGAGGTGTGGTCGGCGCGCCTGCTGGCGGCCCTGCTCACCAGCCGCGGCGACAAGGCCATCTGGCTCGATGCCCGCAGCTTCCTGCGTGCCGAGGATGGCGCTCTGGTCAAGGTGGATACTGCGCTCTCCAGCGAACTGCTCAAGGCGCGACTGGCGGAGCATGCCGGTCGCATCGTGGTGACCGGCTTTATTGCCGCCGATATGGAAGGCCGCTCCCTGCTGCTCGGTCGCAACGGTTCCGACTACAGCGCCAGCCTGTTGGCGCTGCTGGCAGACGGCGAATCCACCACCATCTGGAGCGACGTGGCGGGGGTCTACAGTGCCGACCCGCGCCGGGTGAAGGAGGCACGCCTGCTGGAGCGCCTGAGCCTCGCCGAAGCCAACGAGCTGGCCCGCCTCGGCTCCTCGGTCTTGCACTCCCGTACCCTGCAACCGGTGGCCGACAGCCGCCAGCGCCTCACCCTGCGCTGTAGCTACAACCCGGACGAGGGCTGCACCCACATCCTGCGCCGCGCCCCCCGCTCCGGCGGTGCCCGCATCGTCTCCTCGGTGGATCAGATCGCCCTCATCGAGCTGAAGGTGCTGCCACAAACCAACTATGAGCAGACAGTGGCCACCATCGAGGCCCATCTGGCCCGTCACCGTCTCAATCCGCTCACCCTGCAGCGCCAGCCGGATCGCCGGATCCTGCGCCTCGCCTATACCCTCGAAGTGGCACAAGGGGCCTTCGAGCTGCTACGCGACTTTCAGCTGCAAGGGAGCTTCACTGGCCTCATCCAGAAGGAGGGGTACAGTCTGGTTGCGCTGGTGGGGGCTGGCGTCACCGACAATGCCGAGCAGTGCCACCGCTTCTACCAGCTGCTGGCGGATCAGCCGCTGGAGTTCGTCCAGGTGGCCAAAGATGGCCTGAGTCTGGTGGCCGTGCTGCGCCAAGTGGTGCTGGAGCCCCTGCTCATCGCCATGCACAGCGCCCTGTTCAGCCGCCCGAATCGGGTCGGTCTGGTGGTGTTCGGCAAGGGCAATATCGGCGGCCACTGGCTGAGCCTCTATGCCCGCGAAAAAGCCCGCCTCGAACATGAACTCAATCTGGCGCTCACCCTCTACGGGGTGTTCAGCTCGGAAGGGGGCCTGCTCGATGAAGAGGGACTGGATCCGCTCAAGGTGCAGGACAACTTTGTCCCCAAAGCACTGATCTGGCCCGAACTGCTGGCCCAGCTGGAACAACACAGCTTCGACACCCTGATCGCCATCGATTTGACCGCCAGCGAAACGGTGAGCCGCTACTACCCCGACTTCGCCCAGCTCGGCATTCATATCATCGCCGCCAACAAGTTTGCCGGTGCCGCCGACAGCGAGTTCTACCAGCGCATCAAACAGACCTGCCGCGACCATCAGGTGCAGTGGCGCTACAACGCCACCGTGGGCGCTGGCCTGCCGATCCAGTCCAGCATCCAGATGCTGCGCCAGAGCGGCGACCGTATTCAGGGAGTCTCCGGCATCTTCTCCGGCACCCTCTCCTGGCTGTTCCAGCAGTATGACGGCACCCGCCCCTTCTCCGAGCTGGTGGATGAGGCGTGGCAGCATGGTCTGACCGAACCGGATCCCCGCGAGGATCTCTCCGGTCAGGATGTGCGTCGCAAGCTGCTCATTCTGGCGCGGGAGGCGGGCTTCGAGCTCGACTCCGCCGATATCGAGCTGGAGAATCTGGTGCCCGTCCCGCTGCGCAAGGTAACTCCGGATCAGTTCATGGACAGGCTGAAAGAGCTGGATGGCCCGATCCAGACCGCCTTCGAGGGGGCAAAGCGCCTTGGCAAGGTGCTGCGCTACGTGGCCCGCTTCGAGCATGACGGTAAGGCGCGGGTCGGGCTGGAGGCGCTGGAGCCGCACCACCCGTTTGCCAACCTCTTGCCGTGCGACAACATTTTCGCCATCGAGAGCGACAGCTACCGCACCAACCCTCTGGTGATTCAGGGGCCAGGAGCAGGTCGGGAAGTGACCGCCGCCGCTATCCAGTACGATCTGTGGCAGATCTGCGCCAACCTCTAAGGCAGATTGCAAAGGGAGCAGCACCTCTCTCCCGCGCACAATAAAAAAGCCCGAGTCGATGACTCGGGCTTTTTGCTGAATGCCGCTTCGATTAGGAGAAGCAGGCCTGCAGCACGTAGAAGATGGCGATAGCCAAAATGGCACCGGCAGGCAGGGTGATGATCCAGGAGACCACGATATTGCGCAGTACCCCCAGATTCAGCGCCGCAATGCCGCGCGCCAGACCGACACCCATCACAGCACCGACCAGGGTCTGGGTGGTGGAGATGGGCAGACCGGTACCGGAGGCAATCACCACGGTCGCGGCAGTCGCCAGCTGGGCGGCAAAACCGCGGCTCGGGGTCAGGTGAGTGATGCCGGTACCGACCGTCGCCATCACCTTCTCGCCCATGGTCGCCAGACCGATCACAATACCGATACCGCCCAGCGGCAGGATCCACCAGGCAATGGCTGCCTGACTGGAAATCTCGCCACCGGAAGCCACGATAGAGGCCACCGCAGAGAGCGGGCCAATGGCGTTGGCCACGTCGTTGGAGCCGTGGGCAAAGGCCATGGCACAGGCAGTGATCACCATCAGGATGCCGAACACCTTCTCCACGTTGGCGAAGTGCATCTTGCTGTCATCCTGCGGGTTGTACTTCTGGCCGCGAATGTAGATCCAGCCGGCAAACGCCACTGCGATGGAGATGGCGATGGAGAGCAGAATGCCCTCGCCATCGCTCAGGTGCAGACCAACGTGGGTCAGCCCCTTCTTGATGGTCACCAGACAGATAACCAGCGCAGTCAGGAACATGTAGAACGGCACATAGCGCTTGGCGTTGTTCAGGGGATCATCAGTGTTGAAGATAAGCTTCTGCACGCTGATGAACATGAAGTAGGCGATGACACCTGAGATGGCCGGGGTGATGACCCAGGAGCCGACGATGCCGCCAAACTTGCTCCACTGCACCGCTTCCGGGCCAATGCTCACCACCGCAAAACCGACGATGGCGCCGATGATGGAGTGAGTGGTGGAGACAGGCCAGCCGAAGTAGGAGGCCAGGATCAACCAGGCGCCCGCCGCCAGCAGGGAGGCGATCATGCCGAGCACCAGCAGATCCGGCGTATCGGCAAACGCATTGCTGTCGATGATGCCGTTACGGATGGTGGCCGTCACTTCGCCACCGGCCAGATAGGCACCGGCAAATTCGAAGATCATGGCGATGATGATCGCCTGACGGATGGTCAGGGATTTGGTGCCGACCGATGTCCCCATGGCGTTGGCCACGTCATTCGCGCCAATGCCCCAAGCCATCAAAAAGCCGAACAAGGCCGCCACGAGCACCAAAGTGGTGCCGTAATTCGCGATAATGTCCATTAATAGTGTTTACCCAGTCAGTCGATTACGAACGAGCCAGCATCAGTTCCAGACGGGCGCCTACGCGCTCGGCCTGATCTGCCAGGTCACCTACCCATTCGAGGATCTTGTAAAGGAACATCACATCGATCGGATTGTAATTGTGCTCAACCGCTTGCAGCTGTTGGCGCAGTCCGATCTGCATGGTGTCTGTATCGTCCTCGATCAGATCCAGCTGGTGGATCATCTCGGCAACCATTTCCACTTCCCGTCCTTTGAAGCCGGTCTCGAGCAGCTCGTCGAGCTCCCCGATCGCTTTCTCGGCCTGAGCGGTCGCATCAATACAACGTTTGAGGTAAGCCATGAAATCCGTCCGCATTTCGGCGGGGAACTCCATGCGACGGCCAAGCATGCGGCCGGAGATATCCTTGGCACGGTTGGCAATCTTGTCTTGCTGGGTCAACAGCTCCAGCAGGTCGGTACGTGCAACCGGCAGGAACAGGCCGCGAGGCAGTTTCAGACGGATTTCACGCTTGAGGGTATCTGCCTCTTTTTCCAGTTGGGCGATCTGCTGCCGGATCTTCTCGGCATCTTCCCAACGGTCTTCGGCAACGGCGTCAAAGAAGGGAACCAACTGCTGGGAGCACTGGTGAACCTTGACGATATGCTTCTGCAGCGGCTTGATGGGGGACTTGGCAAAAAGCCCCAAAATAGTATTTACTGGCATGGCCAAACCTGTGTCGGTGAAAAAACACTCGATACGATTTTATGAGGCGCGCATGGTAACCGAACTGCGCCCTCAATTAAACCGCGAATTAATCTAGTCGTCTCGCGGGCATTATATCCCCGCGACCCGAATCCTGCCCCCCAAAGTTGCCTGCCAGCCCGGAATGACTATGCAAACTGAGATCGAGATAAAGTTTTTTGTCGCCCGCGACATTCAAGCCGAGTTATCCAACCTGCTGAATTCTCTTGAGATTAAAGAATCATCACAACAGCAGCTCGGCAACGTCTATTTCGATACGCCGACCTTGGCTCTGCGCCAGCTGGAGATGGGGCTGCGCATTCGCCGCTGCGATGCCTTTGCCGAACAGACCATCAAATGCCGCGGCCAGGTGGTGGGCGGCCTGCACGCCAGACCCGAGTACAACACCCCTGTCAGCGGCGATCTGCCGACCCTCTCGGCCTTTCCCGATAAGATTTGGCCGACTCTGACCGAGCGCGACCACATTCAGCAACAGCTGGTCGCCCAGTTTCGTACCGACTTCCTGCGCCGCCATTGGCTGATCGCCTTCGAGGGGGCCGAGATTGAGCTGGCCTGGGATCAGGGAGAGATAGTCGGCAGTCAAGGCAGCACCACCATCAACGAGCTGGAACTGGAACTCAAATCAGGCGCTACCGCGGCGCTGTTTGCACTGGCCCGGCGCCTTGCCAGGATTGGCGGGCTGCGTCTCGGCGCCCAATCCAAGGCCCAGCGCGGCTATCGACTGGCTGGTCTTGGCAAACCGCTGGCCCTGCAGGCGCTGGTCGAGCATGAAGGTATGGATGGCATAACGGGGGTAAGCGAGGGGCTGCGTCACTGGCAGCATCACGAGCAGCTCTGGCTGGAGCATCCGCAGGATAAAGGCGTTCAACAGCAGGCACTCGCAGCCCTGTGCCAGGGGATCGATCTGGTCGCCCGCAGTGCGGCCACGCTGCCACAACCAGCGCCCTGGCTGCCCGCCCTGACCAGCCTGCAAGCCCAATCGGACGAGCATGACGAGTGGCCTGCCGAGCTGGCCGAGCTCTTCCTCTATCCGGCATATGTCGAGTTGCAGCTGGCCATCACCGCATGGCTGCATCACGCAGCCTGAGTGGGGCGATGTCGTAAATAAAGGCCAGAAACAAAAGCCAAAAACAAAACGGGTGAGCCTTGGCTCACCCGTTTTGCACTACAGCAGGTTGAGCTGCTGCATGGCGCTGCGAATGCGCTCGCGAGTCGCCTCCGACAGCGGCATCACCGGCAGACGACACTCCTCGCTACAGAAACCGAGCAGGGAAGCGGCAAATTTGGCACCGGCCGGGCTCGGCTCGGCAAACATCGCCTGATGGAGCGGAATCAGCCGGTCTTGCAGCTCACGCGCTTCTTGCCACTTGCCAGCCAGCGCCAAATTTTGAACCTCGGCCACCAGCTTGGGGGCCACGTTGGCGGTCACCGAGATACAACCCTGACCACCGCCGATGTTGTAGGCCACGGCAGTAGCATCTTCACCGGAGAGCCAAGAGAAGGGCTTTTTGATCAGCTGGCGCTCGGTCCAGGGGCGGGCCAGATCGCCAGTCGCGTCTTTCACCCCGGCAATGCGCGGCAGCTCGGCCAGACGGGCCAGGGTCGCCGGTTGCACGTCAACGATGGCGCGCGGCGGGATGTTGTAGACGATGATCGGCTTGGCGGTGGCATCGTGTACTGCCTTGAAGTGGTGGTAAAGCCCCTCCTGATTGGGACGGTTGTAGTAACCGGCTACATGCAGGGTGGCATCGGCGCCCACCCGCTCGGCATGGAGGGTGTACTCGATGGCTTCGACCGGATTGTTGGAGCCCGCTCCGGCAATCACCGGAATACGGCCAGCGACCTGTTTGACCACCAGCTCCACCACCCGGCAGTGCTCGTCGTGGGTCAGGGTCGGGCTCTCACCCGTGGTACCGACCGGCACAATGCCGTGAGTACCCTGCTCGATATGCCACTCAACCAGACGCAGCAGCGCCTCTTCATCCAGCTTTCCCTGTCGAAACGGGGTGATCAACGCAACGATTGAACCTTGAAACATGGGATCTCCTTCTCCTAAATGACGCGCATATGGCAATAAAAAACCCCGGTACGATGTGCGCAACCGGGGTTTGAAGCTTCTCAGGGATGAGAGGTTACGCGCGAACGTCGGCAGGCCCGAATTTCAGGCTTTTTTTGTGCTTTCGTTTCAACCCGTTGAACCGCATTTCGTCATCTCTGGTCAAAAAATGGTGTCTGGGCATATTTCGGGAACACGGCATAAATGTCAAGGCGAAAGGGGCTATGTATAATGGCCGCCCAAAATTGCGTGGAGAGACCCGATGAGCAGCCCAATCAGTGCCGTCAGCCAGATGCTGGAACGAAACCAAGCCCTCTTTGTCGGCAAGCGGCTACTTGTCTGTGGCGCGCTGGAGGATGACTATCCCCGCCAGCTGGCGAGCCTGGCCCAGACCCTGACCGTCTTTACTACCGATTACTGCTACTACCGCAGCCAGCAGGCCGCCCTCGGCGAGGCCATTCTGTTCGACCACCAGCTAGGCGGAACGCCCCGCTTCGATGCCCTGTTACTGCTGATGCCCAAGGCCAAGGCCGAGGCACAATATCTGCTGGCCATGATGACCCCCTTGCTGGAAGCGGGTGCCGATCTGTTCCTCGCCGGTGAAAACCGCGGCGGCATCAATGGCGCCGACAAGCTGCTGGCCCCCTATGGCGAAAAGCCGGTCAAGCGCGATTCGGCGCGCCGCTGCTCCCTCTATCACGGTGAGCTGAGCCAACCGGTCGCCCCGTTCGATCTGGATAGCTGGTTTGGCCGCTACCAGTGCAAGGCGGGTGATACCGAGCTGACCGTGCTGGCACTGCCCGGCGTATTCAGCGCCGCCGAGCTGGATCTCGGCACCCAGATGCTGCTGGCCGCGGTGCCGCCGATGAAGGGCGAGCTGCTCGATTTCGGCTGCGGCGCCGGGGTGATTGGGTCCGTACTGGCCAAGCGCAATCCGGATCTGCAGGTCAACATGGTGGATATCAGCGCGCTGGCGCTCGAATCGAGCCGCCGCACCCTGGCGATCAACGGTCTGCAGGGCAAGGTCACCGCTTCCGATGTCTACTCGGATGTCTCCACCCGTTTCCAGCACATCGTCTCCAACCCGCCATTCCATGCGGGTCTCAAAACCTTCTATGCGGCAACCGAGCAGTTCCTGGCCAAGGCGCCGGAATTTTTGCTGTCAAATGGTTCGCTGACCATTGTTGCCAACGCCTTCTTGCGCTACCAGCCTATACTGGAGACACACTTCAAACGGACTGAAGTGATCAGCAGTGATGCCAAATTCAAGGTCTATCTGAGCAAAATGTAAATAAGTGTAAGCAGCACAATAAAACAGCTAGAGAGCGCCATCCGGCATCTGATAAGGTATTAAGCGCATGATAAAAACCACCCCTTTAGGGGTGTTTTTATACCGAACATTGAAAACCTTTTCATGTTGTTAATTCAGGGAGAGAAATACGATGGCAGGCATATTGACCATGATCCTGGCTGGTGGCGAAGGTACTCGCCTGCAGCCTCTGACCACTACCCGCAGCAAGCCTTCCGTCCCCTTTGGTGGCAGCTACAGGCTGATCGACTTTGTCCTCAACAACTTCGTCAACGCCGACTTTCTGCGTATCTATGTACTGACCCAATTCAAATCCCAGTCCCTTTACCTGCACATGAAGAAGGGGTGGAATATCGTCGGCATCACCGACCGCTTTATCGATCCCATCCCGGCCCAGATGCGGATGGGCAAACGCTGGTATGACGGCACCGCCGACGCCATTTACCAGAACCTCGGCTTTATCGAGCGGGCCGAACCGGATCATGTCTGCATCTTCGGCTCCGACCACATCTACAAGATGGATGTGAGCCAGATGGTCACCTTCCACAAGCAGAAGAACGCCGCCATGACGGTCGCGGCACTTCGCATGCCCATCGAAGAAGCGAGCGCCTTCGGGGTGATCGAGGTGGATACCGAAGGGCGGATGATCGGCTTTCAGGAGAAACCGAAACAGCCGAAACACATTCCCGGCGATCCGACCCAGGCGCTGGTCTCCATGGGCAACTACATCTTCGAGACCGAAGCGCTCTGCCGCGAGTTGAAGCGGGATGCCGCCGAGGAGAACTCCAGCCACGACTTTGGCAAGGATGTGATCCCGAGCCTCTACCCACGTGCCCCCGTCTATGTCTATGACTACAGCACCAACGTCATCCCCGGCGAGAAACCGCACGTCTACTGGCGGGATGTGGGCACCCTCGACTCGTATTGGCAAGCGCACATGGACTTGGTGGCCGACAATCCCCCCTTCTCCCTCTATAACCGCAAGTGGCCCCTGCACACCCACTATCCGGCGCTGCCGCCTGCTACCTTCATCGACAGCGACGAGTGCAAGGTGAAGATCGCCAACTCGCTGATCTCCGCCGGTTGCTTCATTCAGGGCAGCCAGATCCAGCGATCCATCCTTGGTTTCCGCTGCAATATCGGCGCGTGCAGCCATATCAGTGAATCCGTGCTGCTGGGGGACGTGAAGATTGGTGAAGGCTGCTCCATCCGGCGCGCCATCATTGATAAAAACGTTGAAATTGCGCCAGGCACCGTTATCGGTGAAAATCTGGACCACGATAGAGAGCGATTTACCGTATCCGAAGGCGGTATCGTGGTGGTACCTAAGGGAGCAAGAGTTGGCTATTAACCCACTGAAAATCCTGTTTGTTGCCTCGGAAGTTGAGGGGCTGGTCAAGACCGGGGGCCTGGCCGATGTCGCCAGAGCCCTGCCGATGTACCTGGCCCAGAAGGGACATGATGTCAGGATCATGCTGCCCTTCTACAAGACGATAAAGCGACGGGATGAGGCCAGACTGGTGGCGTCACGCTGGTTGCCAACCCACCCCGGGCTGCCCGATATCGGTTATCGCATCTACCAGATGGAGCTGGATGGCGTCTGCGTCTATCTGCTCGACTGCCCGCAATATTTCGATCGTCCCCAGCTCTACGCCGAGAACAATCAGGCCTATCCGGATAATGGCGAGCGCTTTGCCTTCTTCTCGGCCGCGGCCCTCCATGCCTGCGAGCAGCTCGGCTTTGCCCCGGATATCGCCCACTGCAATGACTGGCACACCGGCCTGCTGCCACTGCTGCTGAAAACCCGTCACGCCCACAACCCCTTCTTCCAGCAGACCCGCAGCGTGATCAGCATTCACAACGCGGCGTTTCAGGGGGTGTTTGGCCGCGAGCAGTTCTGGGCCATGCCCGAGATCGCCGACTACGAACGCCGCATCAACTACGACTACGGCCACGTTAATCTGCTCAAATGCGGGGTGCTCTACGCCGACAAGATCAATGCGGTCAGCCCCAACTATGCCCAGGAGCTGTTGACTCACCTCGGCGCCCACGGCATGGCGCATATCTTCCAGCAACGGGCGGCGGATCTCTGTGGCATCCTCAACGGTTGCGACTACAAGGACTGGGATCCGGAGTTCGACGAATTCCTACCTGCGACCTACAGCATCGACAACATGGCAGGCAAACAGATCTGCAAGCAGAGCCTGCAGCAGGAGGCGGGGCTGGCCGTGGCGGACTTGCCCATCTACGGCATGGTTTGCCGCCTGACCGAGCAGAAGGGCGTTCCCCTGCTGCTCCCTGCGCTGGAGAAATTCCTCCACCATCAGGTACAAGTGGTGATCGTCGGCTCTGGCGATCCTGCGCTCGCCACGCAACTGCAAACCATGGCCCGGGATTATCCGGGCAAGCTCGCCTTCATCAACACCTATGACGATCGACTGGCTCATCTGGTCGAAGCCGGTGCCGACTTCTTCCTGATGCCCTCGTTGTTCGAGCCTTGCGGCCTCAACCAGATGTACAGTCTCGCCTATGGTACCCTGCCACTGGTGCGCGCCGTGGGTGGTCTGAAAGATACCGTGGTGGATTGGGATGCGGATCCCGAGCATGCCACCGGCTTCTGCTTCAACGATCCGACTGCCGCCATCCTGCTCGATACCATGCGCCGCAGCCTGCTCTATTTCCTGCAGGACAAAGAGCGCTTTGCCAAGGTGCAGCGCAATGCCATGAGCACCCGCTTCAACTGGCCTGACTCGGTCACCCAGTATGAACGGATGTATCAGAGCGCATTGGGCCGTTACTGAACGCCAAACGTCAGCTGATTGCTGAAGTTTTGTACCCTTGGCGCAACTTTGGGCGTCAACAGCGAAAAAAGTCCCCTTTGGCTGTTGACGCTCCCCCAAAACTCTATAGAATCCCCCTCCGCAGTGATGCGAAGGTGGCGGAATTGGTAGACGCGCTAGCTTCAGGTGTTAGTGTCCCACGGATGTGAGGGTTCGAGTCCCTCT
>NZ_JANFNV010000016.1:0-87722 GCF_024436075.1 Aeromonas sp. JL9
AAGGAAGTGCGCACTAAAGTAGCGTAAACAAGACACCGGTTTGAGGCCGGTGTCAGGTGATAACTAGATCTGTACAGGTGGTATTTCATCATTGTTCTGAAATCATTTTTTCTAACGTCACTTGCCTTGCCCACTGCTGATCTTAGGAGAAAGTCGTAGACATTATTGGTCAGCTACTTTTCAATCTACTCTCTACTTCAGCATATAAAATATTTATAGTGTCACAAACTTCCGAAGCTTTATCTGTCATTCCAAAAAACTCATCGTGAAATATTTCCATGGCGATCAGAAGATGTTCTGCCGATAAAGTAAGACCTATTTCCTCAGATGGAATATGTAACCCTTCTTTACTACGGGAAAAGTATAAACTTTTCTCACGAAGCTTTGAGTACTCTCCAGTTTCATATTTTTCAAAAAATTCCTTGGCGCGTTCATCGCCTATGCTTTTCGAAATCCGCTTGCCAATAAGATAGATCGGGTCAATAGCAATCTTGTGCTTCTTACCATGATTAAAAAGTGGATCTTTATTGCGTTTAACCAAAGGCTTTTCTTGCTCTCCCCAAGACCTCATGTGGCCTGATTTTATTTTCGCTATTTCTTCGAATACTGTGATGGATAGAAATACACTCGAAGAGAAGTGATCTCCCATAAACAGTAGGAACGCTGCGTTGATCAACTTGCTAACATGGCAGATAGCTGAATTATATTCTTCCTTATCTAACAGCCCAATATACTCATCAGATACAACCTCCGATGCTGCATATTCAAAATGAAATCCTTTACTGTCCATTTAAACTTCCAATCTCGATATCTAAATATGATTATCATATATCCTGCCGACATTAACAAAATATATCAAGAGCATAACTATGCCATACTCAGAAATGACAATGAAATTATTAAAGATAATGCTGTTTTGTAGTCACCTAGTTAAAATCTATAACCTTTGAAACTACATATCCTTCCTATGTAAAAAGCGGGCCAATGGCCCGCTTGGTTATATTTCACTCACCCATTCTCACACCGGCGGATGGAAATGGCTGGCTTCGCGGGTGGCCATCTCCTCGTAGGTGGCCCACTTCTGCCACGCCACTTTTTGCGCCACCTGCATCAGCCGTTCGGCCTCCTCCGGATGGCTCTGGGCCAGCACCCGATAACGGGTCTCCTCCTGCCGATATTCAGCAAGGGGAATGGAGGGGCGCAGGCTGTCGAGACTAAAGGGGTTCTGCCCCGATCTGCGCAATACCGGGTTGTAGCGCATCAGCGGCCAGTGACCGGAAGCCACGGCCCGTTTTTGCTGGGTCAGGCCAAACTCCATATCGATGCCGTGGGCGATACAGTGGCTGTAGGCGATGATCAGCGACGGGCCCGGATAGGCCTCAGCCTCACGCAAAGCCTGCAGCGCCTGCTGCGGGTTGGCCCCGAAGGCGATACGGGCAACATAGACGTTGCCGTAGGAGATGGCCTGCAACGCTACATCCTTCTTCGCCAGCGTCTTGCCTCCCGCCGCGAACTTGGCGACGGCGCCGAGCGGGGTCGATTTCGACATCTGGCCGCCGGTGTTGGAGTAGACCTCGGTATCCATCACCAGCACGTTCACATCGCGCCCGGAGGCGAGCACATGGTCGAGCCCCGATGAGCCGATGTCATAAGCCCAGCCATCGCCGCCGATGATCCAGACCGAACGGCGCACCAGCTGATCGATAAGCGACAGCAGCTCGCGTGCCTTGCCGGATTTCACCTCTTCCAGCCGCTCCCGCACTTGCGCGACCCGGGTACGCTGGGCACGGATCTCCGACTCCAGCCGCTGCGGAGCGTTGATAAGCGACTCGACCAATGCCTCACCCAGTTCCCCCTTCATCGCTTCGAGGGCCGCCACCGCCTGCCCGTGATGCTGATCGGCGGTGAGACGAAAACCAAAGCCAAACTCGGCGTTGTCCTCGAACAGGGAGTTCGACCAGGCAGGCCCCTTCCCTTCGCCGTTCTTGGCCCACGGGGTAGTCGGCAGATTGCCGCCGTAGATGGAGGAGCAACCGGTGGCGTTGGCCACCAGCATGCGATCGCCAAACAGCTGGGTCAGCAGCTTGAGATACGGGGTCTCGCCACAGCCAGCGCAGGCGCCGGAGAACTCGAACAGGGGTTCGAGGAACTGGGCACCGCGCACCGTGGAGAAATCCACCCGCTCGCGGGCAGGCCAGGGCAGGCTCTCGAACCAGCGCAGCGCCTGTTTCTGGCCAGCCAGATGGGGCGCCTTGTCCATCATGGCGATAGCGCGCTCACCCTCATGCTCCTCATCCGCCCCGGCCCGCACCGGACAGGCCTGCACGCACTGGCCGCAGCCGGTACAATCCTCCGGATAGAGCTGCAAGGTGTAGCGGCTGTCGGGGAAGCCCTTGGCGGTGACGGGCACCGACTGCGCTGCCTCGGGGGCGGTTGCCAGCCAGTCCTGATGGTAGAACTTGGCCCGCAGCGCCGCGTGGGGGCAGACAAAGACGCAGTTGCCGCACTGGATGCAGATATCCGAATGCCAGATCGGGATCTCGCGGGCGATATCCCGCTTCTCGAAGCGGCTGGTGGCGGTGGGGTAAGTGCCATCCACCGGCAGCATGGAGACGGGGATCAGATCGCCGCGCCCCGCCAGCATCTCGCCAGTGACCCGCTGGACAAACTCGCTGCCGCCGGGAGCCAATGGCAGCGGATAGTCGCTGATCTGCTCCTCACCGGCCGGGATCGCCACCTTGCTCAAGTGAGCAAGGGTATCGTCCACCGCGGCGAAGTTGCGCGCCACCACCTCGGGCCCCTTGCGGGCATAGCTCTTCTCGATGCTCTCCTTGATCAGCGCAATCGCCTCATCCCGCGGCAAGATGCCAGCCAGCGCGAAGAAACAGGTC
Organism: Aeromonas sp. JL9; assembly: GCF_024436075.1. NCBI lineage: Bacteria > Pseudomonadati > Pseudomonadota > Gammaproteobacteria > Aeromonadales > Aeromonadaceae > Aeromonas > Aeromonas sp. JL9. Next base: position 2,892 of record NZ_JANFNV010000016.1, read on the forward strand.
TGCATGATGGTGTTGATGCGATTGCCCATGCCGTTGCGCTCGGCCACCCGATCCCCATCGATGCAGTAGAGACGGATATCGAGGGCGCGGATGCGGGCGCGCAGCCGCTCGGGCAGCTCGGCCCAGACCTGGTCAGGCTCATAGGGAGCATTGAGCAGCAGGGTCGCCCCTTCGGCGGCGTGCTCCAGCAGATCCACCGATTCGACAAAACCCCACTGGTGGCAACCGATAAAGCTCGCCTGCTCGATAAGCCAGGGGGCGTCGATGGGCTCGGGGCCAAAGCGCAGGTGGGAGACGGTGCGCGAGCCCGACTTCTTGGAGTCGTAGACGAAGTAGCCCTGGGCGTGGAACCCCTCCAGCTCGCCGATGATCTTGATGCTGTTCTTGTTGGCGCCGACTGTGCCGTCGGCACCGAGGCCGAAGAAGAGCGCCCGTACCCGACTGGCGGGCTCCAGATCGCCGATGGGGTGCCAGGCCAGACTGAGGCCCGACACATCGTCCACTATCCCCACGGTAAAGCGTGGGCGCGGCGCATCGGAGGCCAGCTCCTCAAACACCGCCGCGCACATGGCGGGGGTGAACTCTTTGGAAGAGAGGCCATAGCGACCGCCGCTGAGCCAGGGTAGCCGCTTGATAAGGCCGCGCTGCAAGCCATCGATCAGGGCGCTCTGCACATCCAGCAGCAACGGCTCGCCGCCCGCCCCCGGCTCCTTGGTACGATCCAGCACCGCCATGCGCCGCACGCTCTCGGGCAACGCATCCAGCAGCGCCTGTACCGGGAAGGGGCGATAGAGGCGCACAACCAAGACCCCTGTCTTGCGATCCTGTTGGTTGAGCCAATCCACGGTGGTGCGGGCGGTAGCCGCCCCCGAGCCCATCAGCACGATGACGTCGGTGGCATCAGGCGCGCCGTGATACTCCACCAGCCGATAGTGGCGGCCAGTCAGCTCGCCGAGATTGTCCATGCACTGCTGCACCCGCGCCGGTACCGCTTCGTAGAAGGGGTTGACGCTCTCGCGGGACTGGAAATAGGTATCCGGGTTCTGGGCGGTGCCGCGCATCACCGGATGATCCGGGTTCAGCGCCCGCGCACGGTGAGCGCGCACCCAGTCGTTGTCGATAAGGGCGCGAATTTCATCCCGATGCAGGGCGGTGATCTTGTTCACCTCGTGGGAGGTGCGAAAGCCGTCGAAGAAGTGGATAAAGGGCACCCGGCACTGCAGGGTGACGCTGTGGGCAACCAAGGCCAAGTCCTGCGCCTCCTGCACCGAGCCGGAGGCAAGCATGGCAAAGCCGGTGCTGCGCGCCGCCATCACATCCTGATGGTCGCCAAAAATCGACAGCCCCTGCGCCGCGAGCGAACGGGCCGCCACATGGAACACCGCCGAGGTCAATTCACCGGCGATCTTGTACATGTTGGGCAGCATCAGCATCAGCCCCTGACTGGCGGTGAAGGTGGTGGCGAGCGCCCCCGCCTGCAGGGCGCCGTGTACCGTGCCGGCAGCCCCCCCTTCACTCTGCATCTCTACCACGGTGGGGATGTTGCCCCAGAGGTTGGTCTGTCCCTCCGCCGCCCAGGCATCGGCCAGTTCGGCCATGGTCGAGCTCGGGGTGATGGGATAGATGGCACACACTTCACTCAGCTGGTACGCCACCCGGGCCGCGGCTTCGTTGCCGTCGACCATGATCAGTTCATGTTTCATTGGGACTCCTCCGGTTGGCGCAGCTCGATGGCGTGACAAGGGCACTGGTCATGACAGGCACCGCAGCCGGTGCAGCGCTCGGCATCCACCTGATACCCCTTGCCCGGCCCCAGCTTGGCGATGGCCTGCTCGGGGCAGCTGCCATAGCAGCCGTCACACTCGAAGCAGTTGCCGCAGGAGTAACAGCGCGCCGCCTCGTAACGGGCGGCCACCTCATCCAGCCCGCCGATGATCTCGCCAAAGTCATCTCGCGCCCATGCCGGTTTGACCGGCTGACTGCTGGCGGGCGCGTGGGTCTGGAACCAGAGTTGCAACTGCTCCGGCCCCACCAGCGGGTAGGAGAGCGGTTTGTGGTAGTGGCGACCGCGCAGCCAGGCATCCATATGGCGCGCCGCCTTCTTGCCATGGCCGGTGGCGATGGTGACGGTGCGCTCGGATGGCACCATGTCGCCGCCGGCAAACAGACCCGGCACATCCGTCATCAGGTTACCCGCTACCTGCACCACTCCCTCCTTGTTGACCCGCACGCCGGGAATGCTCTCCAGCACCGAGAGATCGACCTCCTGACCGAGCGCCAGAATAAGGGAGTCCGCTTCAAGGGTTTCAAACTTGCCGGTGGGCACCGGCTTGCCCTCGGCATCCAGCGCCATCACCTCCACCTCGATATTGGTGTTGTCGAGCTGGCGGATGCTGCGCAGCCAGTTGATCTTGATACCCTCCTCCTCGGCCTCATCGGCTTCAAAGGCGTGGGCAGGCATATGATCCCGGTCACGACGGTAGATGATCATTGCCTCTTCAACGCCCAAACGGCGGGCGGTACGGGCCGCATCCATGGCGGTATTGCCACCCCCATAAATCGCTACCCGCCGTCCCAGTTTAGGGGGCGGCAAGCCCTGTTCTTCGGCCAGGCTAGCCTGTTCGAGGAAACTCACCGCATCGAGGATCTTGCCCGCTTCCCGGGCCGGAATATCGACCCGCTTGGCCAGATGGGCGCCGATGGCCATAAAGACGGCGTCAAAGCCCCCCTCGTCGCGCTCGCGCAGCACATCCTCCACCTTGTGGTTGAGGGTCAGGGTCACTCCAGCCGCCACGATACGGGCTACCTCCCGATCCAGCACATCGCGGGGCAGACGGTAAGCGGGAATACCGAAACGCAGCATGCCGCCAGCAAGCGGCCCCGCTTCGCGGATCTCCACCTGATGGCCGAGCCGGTTGAGGTGCCAGGCGCAGGAGAGACCGGAGGGGCCAGCGCCAATGACCAGCACCTTCTTGCCGCTGGCAGGGGCAGGTGGCGCAGGCTGCCAACCACGGGCCAGCGCCTCGTCGCCGAGGAAGCGCTCGATGGCGCGGATGGAGACGGATTCATCCACCTGACCGCGGTTGCAGGCGCTCTCGCAGGGGTGATAGCAGACCCGACCATGAATGGCGGGCAAGGGGTTCTCTGCGATCAGGGTCTGCCAGGCCGCCTCAAAACGGCCGGCCTGCGCTAAAGAGAGCCAGGCCTGGATATTTTCTCCGGCCGGGCAGGCGTGATTGCAGGGTGGCAGGGCCGGCCGCCAGACGGGTAGCCGGGTACGCACCGGGCCTGTTCCCGTTTTCAGGGAGAGATCCGGCAATGGGGTCATGTCCAGTTGTTTGCTCATACATTGCTTTCTTCTTTTTGTGTGACAGGCCCCACCCGATGGCGCTTGATACCGTGTAGCCGAGGCGGACGGTGGCCGGATGGGGAAGAAGCGAAAGCGTTAGAAACTGGGAACTGAGTCGATAATGGCCGCTTTTTTGTACTGATTAGCGAATCAGGATCAAAAAATGTTGCACTTTATGGTTCATAGAGACCAGAACGTGACTCAAGTAACATCTTCTCCAGCTGACCGCTGGCTTTCAGTTTGGCGAGCCCCCGATTGAAGGTTTTGATCAGCTCGTCAGCGTTGGCGCGCTTGCGGCTGATCAACAGGTGACCTTCAACTTTCATCACGGGTTTTGAATGAGTTGCAAAGAGATCGACCGTGCTGGCCGGGTAGAACTGACGCAGGGAGTAGTAGCCGACATCTATGTTCTCCAGGGTCAGGTCGGCGCGGCCGGAGAGCAGCAGATCGAAGCTCTGGCGCAGTCGGGTGACGAACTGCACCTGCAGCGGCACCTGCGCGATGGCTGCAAAAAAATCTGCATTGTAGGTATAGCCACTGACCGCAGCCAGCTTGCGATCCGCCAGATCCTGATAGCTGCGCCATTCCAGCGGATCGGACTTGAGATAGAACCAGACGTAGGTTTCGCTCAGGATGGGATCGCTGTAGAGATGGGTTTTGCGCCGCTCGCTCGACTCATACCAGTGGACAGTGCCATCCACCACCCCCTCCTCCGACAAGCGAAAGGCTCGCTTCCAGGGCAGAAACTGGAACTTGACGCTCACCCCTTCACTCTTGAATGCCTCGCTCACCACATGGGGGATCAGCCCCTGATATTTGAGCGTCTCGGAGCAGTAAGGGGGATACTCTCCCGTGGTCAGGGTCAGCTCCTGTGCCCAGAGCCCGTGGCAAAAAAGGCTCCCCGCCAGCAACCAGCTTATTTTCATCCCGATGCCCTCTTGTTCTGTTTTCCCAACTATAGACCGCCCCCTTGAAAGGATTGCCGGATCGCCGGGGAACCGTTATGTTCCCCTTTTTCCAGGCGATCGCGCCGCGTCACAAGGATATGAAGATGCCCAGGCTAGACAGCATTCACCTCTACCCCATCAAATCGACTGCAGGTATGCCGCTGGCTCGCGCCCGGGTAACCGAAGAGGGACTGGCAGGGGATCGCCGCTACATGGTGGTCAAACCGGACGGCACCTTTATCACCGCCCGAACCCATCCCCAACTGCAACAGGTCGTGGCTACCCCCATCGAAGGTGGCTTGCAACTGCGCTATCCGGGCTTTGAACCGCTCACCCTGCAAGAGGCCGACTTCAGCCGCGCCCCGCAAGCTACCGGAGTCTGGAGCGACCGCTTCACCGCCCTGCACACCGACCCCAAAGCCGATGGATGGCTAAGCCGGGTGGCAGGGGAAACGGTGCAGCTGCTCTGGTTGGGTGAAACCTCTGATCGCTTTCGCGAGAAGACCGGCACCCGGGTCAGCTTTGCCGACGGTTATCCGCTGCTGCTGATAAGCCAGGCTTCCCTTGAGGATCTCAATCTGCGCTCCGATGCGCTGCACCAGATGAGCCAGTTCCGTACCAATCTGGTGGCAAGCAATACCCAGCCCTTCGAGGAGGACAGCTGGGTGCGTATCCGCATCGGCGAAGTGGAATTCAAGGTGGTCAAGCCCTGCAGCCGCTGCATCATGACCACGGTGGAAGCGGGCACCGATCGTTTCAACGCCCTGAAAGAGCCGCTGGCGACCCTCACCCGCTACCGCCGTGGCGAGGATGGCGAGGTCTACTTCGGCCAGAATCTGGTGGCGCTGAACGAGGGATGGATTGAGGCAGGCAGCGAGATCGAGGTGCTGGAGCGCACCCGTCCGGTGGTCTATCCCGCCGCCGCGCCGAAGAAGCGGGAGCTGGTCTGCGTGGCCCGCGAACCGCTGGCGCGGGATCTGGAGACCTTCTGGTTCGAAGCCGCCGATGGCGAGCCCCTGCCCGACTACCTGCCGGGCCAGCATCTGCCCATCAGTGTCGATATCAAAAATGAACGGATCCTGCGGCGCTATACCCTGAGCTCTACGCCGGATCAACCGGAGCGTTACAGCATCAGCGTCAAAAAGGTGGAGGGTGGCCGCATCTCCCACTGGCTGCACCAGCAGTTGCAGGTGGGTGATCGGCTGCTGGCCGCCAACCCCGCTGGCGATTTTCACCTGGGCCGCGAGCGCAACCTCCTGTTGCTCTCCGCAGGCTCCGGCGTCACCCCCATGCTGGCGATAGCCCGCACCCTGGCGCTACGCGGGGAGCTGGAAGAGGTTCACTTTATGCACCTGTGCCGCAGTGAAGCGGACATTCCCGCCGCCAGCGAACTGTACGCCATGGCGCAGCAGGGGATGACCCTCACCATTATCCTGAGCCAGCCGGACAATCACTGGCAGGGGCTGCAAGGGCGACTCAATGATGAGCATCTGCGACTGGTCAAAGGGTTGGCCGAAAAAGAGGTCTTTATCTGCGGCCCCCACGGTTTTATGGCCGATGCTGCCGCCAAAGTTGCGGCCCTCGACGTTCCGGCCGCACGGATCAAACAGGAGAGTTTTGGCGGCGCCATTCTCTCGGTGGCCCGCCCCCATCAGGCGGTACAACTGCGTATCGGCGCCCAAGCCTTTACCGGCAACAATCAGGGCACTGTGCTGGATCAGGCCAACAAGCAAGGCGTAGAGCTGCCCTGGAGCTGCCGCGCCGGGATCTGCGGCAGTTGCAAACAGACGCTGATCTCGGGCGAGGTAGATCACCCGGATGCCCCCGCCATCACCGCCGCCGAGCGGGCAGAGGGCAAGATCCTTGCCTGCTGCGCCGTGCCGCTCACCGACCTTGAAATCCTATGATCGGGTGATCGGGCCGCATTAACTCACGCCCCCCCAGATGACCGGGGAATGGTCTTACATGCCATCAATCAGGATTACGCCTGATTGCACTTCGACTTAGAACAGCATTTCTGTCAGCCGAGATGCACAAATAAAAATCCGAAGCCATTTCAACCGGCTTCGGATTTTTTCACATTGGGGAATTAGAGCATGACCAATGCACGGTTAGGCGCTCGACGAGTTCTTCCCTCTATTGGCTCGGCAAACGGACACCTCTCCACGGATAGTGATGGCTCCCCGTCACGCTCAGATCAATCCCCAGGCGGCAATCTGGTAGATCCATACCATCGCCAACAGGGTGCCGACCAACCCCATGATGACGCCGATGCGCACCATCTGGTGACTATCCACCAGACCGGTGGCGTGGGCCAGCGCATTGGGCGGGGTACTGATGGGCAGCGACATCCCAAGCGAAACCGAAATGGTAACCGCCAGGATCAGGGTGTGACTGCCGCCCCACTCGGCCAGCTCCGGCATGCTGACCGCCAGTGCCGCCACCAGTGGCAGCAACAGATTGGCGGTTGCGGTGTTGGACATGAAGTTGGCCATCACCACCGCCAGCAGACAGGCACCAATCAGCACCGCCAGCGTGGAGTATTCGTGGAACGGAATGTGGGTGATGAGCCGCTCGGCCAACCCGGAGTCCTCCAGCGCCAGCCCCAGCGCGATACCGCCCGAGACCAGCCAGAGCACATCAAGGGAGATCTTGTGCAGATCGTCCTTGGTGATGATGCCGGTGGTCAGGAACACTGCCACCGGGATCATGGCGACCACGTAGGAACTCATGCCATGCAGATCCCCCAGCAGCCAGAGCACTATGGTGGTGATAAAGGTGAGGTAGACCACCCAGGCGCGGGGGGTCTGCATAAAGCGCCCCTCAATCTTGAGATCCATCCGCTTGAGGGTGCTCGGGAAGAAGCGCCCCAGCAGAAACCAGCCAAGCAGCAACAGCAATACCACAAAGGGCACCGCAAATCCCATCCACTGACCGAACGAGATGGCATGCTCGCCGGTCAGGTATTTGAGGGCCACTGCGTTGGGCGGAGTGCCGATGGGAGTGCCGATCCCGCCGAGGTTGGCCGCCAGCGGAATGGCCAGCACAAAGCCGATTTTGGCCGGGTCCTTGTCGGGGAACGCCGCCAGCACCGGGGTAAGGATGGCCAGCATCATGGCGGTGGTGGCGGTATTGCTCATAAACATGGAGAAGGTGGCGGTGATCAACATCAGCCCCAGCATGACGATCCGGGGATCCTGACCGAACGGGCGCAGCAACACCCGCGCCAGATTGACGTCCAGACGGTACTTGGTCGCCGCAATGGCGAGGAAAAAACCGCCGAGAAACAGCATGATAACCGGTGAGGCAAAGGTCGCCATCACCTCGGTGGACTTGAGCAGCTCACCAAACCCCGGTTCAGCCTTGTCGGCAGTCATGAACCAGAGCCCCTTGTCGGAGAGCAGCAGCAGCTCCAGCACGATGATCAGCACCGAGGTAGCAAAGATAGGGATGGGCTCCAGGATCCAGCAGAGGGCGGCCAGCACGAAAATGGCCACGACCCGCTGCTCGATGACGGTGATCCCCTCCAGCGGGATCCAATGGGTCGGGATCAGCAGGATGGCGAGGCTCAGCAGCAGTGGCAGAATAATCTTGTTATTGATGGGCACTATTGTCTCCAGGATCGGGAGTAAGAAGCCAATAGTGGCATAACATGCTATCGCCTCACGCGGCCAACTCGCCATAATGAGAGCTGGCTAACTGCACGGCGCACCGTTTTGTGAGTCATATCAAGCTGGGGTCGGCGCGCTATGGCTGACGCCTCACCCCTTGCAACAAACAGGCAAAAAAACGGGCCCGCTGTTCGTTGCACACGACAGCGGGCCCGTTTCACCATTCATGCCGATGAGGGGGCTCAGAAGTAGATGCGGGTCACCGACTCGATGACGCAACCCGGGCGGCGGATCCCTTCGATCTCGACCTTGATCTCTTTGAGCAACTCCAGTCCACCCTTGATGGGGGTGACCCGGGCCAGCTTGGTGCGGGCGCGGATATTGCTGTCCACCTTGATGGGGTACGGGAAACGTACCTGATCCAGCCCGAAGTTCACCACCATGCGGGCGGTCGGGAACTCGGGGGTGGCCTCATCGACCGAGCCGGTCAACTGCGGCAGCAGCGCCAGGGTCAGGAATCCGTGGGCGATGGTGGTCTTGAAAGGCGACTCGGCGGCCGCACGCTCCGGATCGGTGTGGATCCACTGGTGATCCCCGGTCACTGCAGCAAACTGATCGATCATCTGCTGGCTGACGTGCAGCCACTCGCCGACATGGGTCTCTTCACCAATGCGAGCCTGCAGGGCGGCATAGAGCTCGGCCGCCTCGGCCCCCAGCTCAACAGCGGGTTCCTGAGCCACGGCAGGCTGACCGTTGGCTACTTGTGCCACGGTTGCAGCATCCTGTTGCTGCTCGCTCTGGGACTCGGCTTGCAAGTCCAGCACACGCCCCAGCAAAGGGTGAAGATGTGCCTTTTGCTGAAACTCACGCCAGTAGTCGCGGATCGCCGGAGAGAGCCAATCCTTGAGCTCAAAGGGGTGCTGCGCCAGAATTTCGCGCTTGCGCTTCAGAAAATCGACAACTTTCATCTACCGATCCCTATTTGATTCAATGCCTGTAAAGAGGTCTAACCAGTCCTATTTTATTAAAGTTTCAGCTGTAAGTGCAAAAAAATCTCGGCGTACACCTGTACCAAGGCGGAAGTAACTACTTAGACCATGTAAACCAGCACGATCTGCCAATGAGGAAATCGATTGCCAAAGATGCCGCCAGCAGGGGAAATTCGCGGGACTCATCATGAAAAAAGGCCCTCATCGGGCCTTGTGGTGGGGACTCAGCGCGCGCTCGACCAGCCGCGACGCAATCCCTCTTCATCCAGGAAGGACCAGGCGAGGATCCGGCTCACCTTGTTGCCCTGCGACATGTCGATCACCCGAACCTGACGGGCTCCCACACGGCTCAACGCCTTTTTCGCCCCCGGCAGATTCTCTTTTTTCGACACCAGCGAGCTGAACCAGAGACACTGAGTGGCAAACTCCTTGCTCTGGGCAATCATGTTGGCCAGAAACGCCGCCTCGCCCCCTTCGCACCAGAGCTCGGCCTTCTGGCCGCCGAAGTTGAGCACAGGAGCGCCTGTCACCTCCTTGCCCAGATTGCGCAGCTTGCGCTCCGTCCCCTTGCTTGCCTCCTCCAGCGACGCATGGAACGGCGGATTGCACAGCGTCAGAGCGAAGCGCTCCTTTGGCCCTATGATGCCGCGAAACACATGGTTGGGGTTACCCTGCAAACGACACTCAATCTGGTTGCCGAGTCCGTTGCTCTTGGCCAGCAAGGTGGCCGCCTTGACCGAGACCGGATCGATATCCGATCCCACAAAACGCCAGCCATATTCGCGGGCACCCAGCAGCGGATAGATGCAATTTGCCCCTACCCCGATATCCAGCACTCTCACCCCCTTGCCGGTAGGGAGCTGGCCTGCGCTCTCGGCCAGCAGGTCGGCCGCCCAGTGCAGGTAGTCCACCCGTCCCGGGATAGGCGGGCAGAGGTAACCGGCAGGCAAGTCCCAGTGGGCAATCCCGTAGTGATGGGCCAGCAGGGCGCGATTGAGGGTCTTCACTGCATCGGGATTGGCAAAATCTATGGTGCGGGTGCCGTAGTCATTGATAAATACGTGGGCAGCCAACTCGGGAGTTCGCAGGCAGAGCGCCTCAAAGTCGTAACCCGCCTGATGGCGATTACGGGAGTGAAGTCCGGATTTGCGGTCGCCCGACTTGGGGCCACCGGCTGATGAGATGCGGGGTTTCATGCTGAGCCTGCCGAAGAAAACGGGCCCACACTATAGTGATTTGACTCGGGAAAGTCTAAACGACGGCAATAAAAAACCGGGCTATCGAGCCCGGTTCAAGTGAGGTTGGAAAAACAGTCCGTACTACGAGCCGTTTGTCCAGCCTGACTCAGATATCGATCCGGCGAGCTTGCCAGAACTTGTTGCGCCAATATTGGCTATCCAACTTGGAACGCGTCACACCGGCTCGAGTCGAGGCGTGGATGAATTCACCATTGCCGACATAGATGCCAACGTGGTTGAGACGACGATTGATTTTGAAGAAGACCAGGTCACCCTCGACCAGATCCTGCTTGGAAACGCGCGTCCCTTCGTGGACTTGGGAGCGGGTATCGCGGGGCAATTCGATACCGACGGCATTGCGGAACACTTCACGGGCAAAGGCGGAACAGTCGATACCGCGCTGGCTGCTGCCACCCATCCGGTACGGAACACCACGCCACTCTTTATATACAGTCAGGATTTCATTCACATCGGGTGTCTGGGAAGCTTCCGGTTCGATGACAGGTTCAACCATGGAAACTTCGATCTTGCTCGCGACCTCGGGTTGGGGTGCCGAGGCACAACCCACCATTCCGAGCGCGACCAGCAGTAGCATCAGGTGGCGCAATCCTTTATCCCCGCTAAATAGTAAATCTTGTTAAAATACGGCCCCAAAGGGCAATTTATAAGGCAACAGCACCCGACTATATCCAAGAATTCTATCGAGGCAAGTGAAAATCCCTATCAAGCTCACATTTTTGCAAGGAAATGCACGATTTTTCATAATTAATGTGATCATGCCCAAACAATATACAATCGCAAAAAGAGCCTTGGGCCTCATAGATAACTGGCTTTTATCCCTGCTTCAGTACCTTTTTAAAGTGAAAAATCATGATCGAAACCGATCTTTTTTTGTTAAAACCGGCCAGGGTATGCCAGGAACTGCTTGCTCAATTGCCTGAATGGCTGTCAACCGATGAGCAACATATCTGGCAAGCCATGACCCATCCTGAACGGCGTCAGGAATATCTGGTGAGCCGCGCCCTGCTACGCCAGCTATTGGCTGAGCGGCTGCAACAACCTGCCGCCAGTCTGCAATTTTGCAACGGCCCCCACGGCAAGCCCCGACTGCATGATGATGCTTGGCAGTTCAATCTGAGCCACAGTGGCAGCTGGCTGGTGCTGGCGCTCTGCCCACAGGGGCCGCTTGGGGTGGATATCGAACTGGGCAAACGGCGGCATCACCCCCTCCCCCTGGCCCGCCGGTTTTATGCACCGAGTGAATATGAGTGGCTCTGCGCACTGCCTGCCCAAGAGCAGGAGAGTGCCTTCTACCGGCTCTGGTCGCGCAAGGAGGCGGTACTGAAAGCCCACGGTGGCGGCATTGCGGCGGGACTGGAGAAGGTGCGGTTTCTCCCGGAGGAAGGATGGCGACTCGACAACCGGCTCGATGACACTGCTTATCAGGTACAGGATTGGCCCTTTGCCAGCGGCTGGCTCAGTCTCGCGGCGACGGCAGCCCCCGTGAGCTTTTACCGGCTGGATGAGCGCTTGAATTGCCACTCGCTTAACCCCATGTTACTCAACACCCTTTCTGAAGAGTCCAACTCATGATCGTCGACATTACTCCCCAGAATTTTCACGCTGAACTTATCGATGCGTCCATGAAGAAGCCGGTCGTCATCTATTTCCATGCTCCGCAGATGCCGGAGTGTCAGGGGATGACACCGCTGATCGAATCACTGGTTGGGCCCGCCAATGAGCAGGTCACCCTGGCCAAGGTGGATATGAACGATCCCCAGCTGCAACCGCTGGCCAGCCAGCTCGGCCTGCGCGCCCTGCCAGCACTGGTGCTATTCCATCAGGGTCGCCCTGACGAACAGGGGATCATCGAAGGGCCGCAGGATGAAGCCACCCTGCGCCAGTATTTCGCCGCCTTCGCCCCCAAAGAAGAGGAAGAGTTGCTGGCCAAGGGGCAACAAGCACTGGCTGACGAGCAGCCCAGCATCGCCTATGCCCATCTGACCAAGGCACACCAGCTGGCTCCTGAACGTCACGACATCAGCCTGTGGCTCATTCAAGCTGCGCTCGACCTCAACCTGCTGGATGAAGCGCAGGAACGCCTCGGCACCATCCCGATGGTGGCGCAGGATGGTCACTTCCATACCCTGAGCTCGCGGCTGGCGCTGGCCCTGCAAGCGGCAGACAGCCCGGAGCTGCGCGCGCTGGAAGCCCGCCACGCAGAACAGCCTGATGATTTTGCCCTGACTCAGGAGCTGGCGGTGCAATACAACCAGGCTGGTCGTCAGGAAGAGGCGTTGGGACTGCTGCTGGCGATCCTCAAACGGGATTTGGCATTCGGCGATGCCAGAAAGACCTATCTCGATATTCTGGCGACCATGGGCAGCACACCGGCAGCGCAGAGCTACCGTCGCAAACTCTATAGTCTGCTCTACTGATCAGATACTGACTGGCTGGTAATGATGGGGGAGTGCCGGGAGACCGGCATGACCTCATGGGTCAAGTACGAAGAAGGTACTGTGGGAATAAGGTGCTGTGGGAATAGTGGAGAAACGGTGAATTTCAGGCAAAAAAAAATGGCGCAAAACTGCGCCATTTTTTCGCATGGATTACTTCTTGTAGGAAGTAGCCATGTTGTCGATGCGCTGGTTAGCACGCATAGCTTCTTGCTTGGCTTCGGCAACATCAGCAGCGATTTTGGACTGATCAGCACGAACTGCGCTAACATCTTGAGCCAGTTGGTCAACTTTGTTAGACAGATTCTGAACGGAAGTTTCCAGTTCGCTGGTGTTTGCACAACCGCCCAGCAGAGCGGACAGACCAACAACACCTACCAACAACAATTTTTTCATTTTTAAAGCTCCCTTGAACTCGCCAGACGTTTAGCAAGCGGCGTGATTATGGCACAAAAAAATCCTACTTTGCATAGTCCCCACCACAGATAAATGCATTAAAACCCTCATTTTTTTTTGAATGAACAGTTTTTGTCCAGATTCGTCTAAAAAATGAGTGCCGTGTGGTGGGGGCACGGACAAAGGTTAACCAAATTTTTGCCTTATTACAATTTCGTATGAGGCTCAGGCTGTACGTTCTGACAACAATTGACGATATTGCACCAGATCCTCGATGGTCAGCACTGGCATACGGTGCTTGCGACCGAACGCAACAAGGTCTGGCAGACGCGCCATCGAGCCATCTTCTTTGGTCAATTCACACAACACTCCAAATGGTTTGAGGCCAGCCAGCTGCATCAGATCGACCGTGGCTTCGGTATGACCACGGCGGGTAAGCACCCCACCGGTTCGCGCACGCAACGGGAAAACATGACCCGGGCGGTGCAGATCGCCCGGTTTGGCGCCATCAGCGATAGCTGCACGGATGGTGGTGATGCGATCAGCCGCCGAGACACCGGTCGTGACACCCTGCGCCGCTTCGATGGTCACGGTAAAAGCGGTCTGGTAGTGGCTGGAGTTGGCCTCCACCATCATTGGCAGTTCCAGCTGGCGAACCCGCTCATCGGGCAGGCAGAGACAGACGATGCCGGAGCACTCGCGGATCATCAGCGCCATCTGTTCATTGGTCATGGATTCGGCGGCGAAAATGAGGTCGCCCTCGTTCTCCCGATCTTCATCATCGGCCACCAGCACGCCGCCTCCGGCACGCAAGGCAGACAGGGCCGCTTCGACACGGGCAACGGGATCACCGAATTCACTGAGTAGAGACTGATTCATGGTAAAACTCCTAAACAAGACAAGGACCAGAATCAGGGCATGGAAAGGCAGACAGAGACGGGCATGCTGCGGCCAGCCCACAAGGGCCAACACGGCAAGGTCTGTCTTATCCTCTTTCATCCGGACTATGACCGTCGGCTCCGGCATCTCACCGGATCTGCTGACCCCGACCCGGCAATCAGCCAAGTCGGGCGCTCGCGGGCTCCCCGAGTCAATCGGGATACCGCCGGTGGGGAATTGCACCCCGCCCTGAGAATAAGCGCAGACAGCCTAAAGAAAAACGGTTGCAGATACCAGCCAAAATCCCCCGCAGGCTGAAAAGCGTTTCAACATTGCGCCCGGGATCCCGCTCTGCGGCCCGCTCGCCAGCACGAGAGGCCATGACTGGCGAATTTCTTTATGGCTCGGATCGGTTTATGGCATAGTTCCCGAAACAAAAAAACAGGGCCCGAAAAGAGAGCCTGAACAACGCTGCCGGCGCAGACAGCAGCGCCAACACCACAAACGGAAAATGACAGAGATGGAAAAGAAAATACTGCTCACGGATTGCCCGGATGCCAAAGGGCTCATCGCCAAGATCACCAACATCTGCTACAAGCACCAGCTCAACATCATCAAGAACGATGAGTTTGTGGATCACGAGAATGGCCGCTTCTTCATGCGTACCGAGCTGGAGGGGCGCTTCAACGACGAGACCCTGCTGGCCGACCTCGATGATGCCCTGCCCACCGGTGCCCAACGCCGTCTGGTCAAGGCGGGCAAGAAGCGCATCGTCATCCTGGTGACCAAAGAGACCCACTGCCTCGGCGATATTCTGATGAAGAACTACGCGGGCGCGCTGGATATGGATATCGTCGCGGTGATCGGCAACTACGATACCCTGGCCGAACTCACCGGCAAGTTCGATATTCCGTTCCACACCGTCAGTCACGAGGATCTGAGCCGGACCGAACATGAAGAGCAGGTTCGCACCATCATCGACAGCTATGAGCCTGACTATGTGATCCTGGCCAAGTACATGCGGGTGCTGACCCCGAGCTTCGTCGAGGCCTATCCGCGCAAGATCCTCAACATCCACCACTCCTTCCTGCCCGCCTTCATCGGTGCCCGCCCCTACCGACAGGCGTTTGATCGCGGCGTCAAGCTGATCGGCGCCACCGCCCACTTCGTGACCGACGATCTGGATGAAGGCCCCATCGTCGAGCAGGACGTGATCCACGTCGGTCACGCCTTCAGTGCTGACGACATGGCCAAGGCGGGCCGGGATGTGGAGAAATCGGTGCTGAGCCGCGCGCTGGAGCTGGTACTGAACGAGCGGGTGTTCGTCTACGGCAACAAGACCGTAGTCTTCAAGTAATCCGCCCACACGGCACGTATGCAAACACCAGAAACAACAACGGCTCCCGCGGGAGCCGTTGTTGTTTCTGTGCCGAGTGTCAGAGCGGCAGACCGTTTACCGTCACCGCGCCCTTCTCCAGCTTCAGTTCGGAGGTCAGCGCTTGCTTGTCGGCCTTCAGATAACCCATCAGGGTCAGCTGATCGAGCATGGGGGCCAGTTGCGGCACCACCTTGCCCAGCTTGTCGCTGAGGCTGGCATGCAGCACGCCGGAGAGGGCCTGCATTCCCGCGTCGCTGTTGAACAGCTGCTCCAGCGAGGTGGAGGCCAGCTTCACGTCCCCCTTCATGGTCACCGCCTCACCGTTGAGCTTGGCGCTGAGATCGGCCAGTTCAAGAGTCGCGCCACGTTTGAGCATCTTGTCCAGCGCCTGCTGGATGGCGGCATCTTCAACCCCCTTGCCACCGGCGGCCTGCAGCCCCTGATACCCTTCCAGATCCAGACCGTTGAGGTTGAGCGCCAACTTGCTGTCGGTCACCGCCAGGGTGTCGGTCTCGTTCTCCAGATCCAGCTTGGCAATTTTCATCTGATAGCTGCTGGAGAGGGTCTGGGCATCATCACCGGTCAGCTGAGTCTCGGTAGTCATCCCCTGCAGGGCGACCTTGACGCTGTCAGGCAGTTGTACCGTGAGGGCCGAGAGGGTCATCTCGCTCTGGGGCGAGAGGAGCACACCGCTGATCTCGGCAATGTCGCCACTCCCTTTGAGATCGGCCAGCACCAAGTCCATCTTGCTCTGCTCTTCATGGACCGTCATTCCCTGCCAGGTCATGGTGAGGTGACCATTCCCCTCCAGATTGCCGTGGAACTCACCGCTCAGGGGCAGGAAGCTGAACTCATCCAGCCCCTGTTTGATCTTGAATTCATTGGCCCAGAAACGGCTGCTGTTACCCTGGGTCCAGAGACTGGTGACCGACTCCAGACCGAGTTCCCACTGCTCCATACCCAGTGCGGTAAAGACCGGTGCCAGAGTGCCATTATGGGTATCGAGCAGGAAGTGGCTCTTGATGTAGAGCGGCAGGATCTGGCTCTTGACCACCAGTTGCAACTCGATGGGCTGACTGCCCTCCAGCTCGCTGTCGATGGCAGCCAGCTCCTCCGGCGTCACCACGACCTTCAGGATCCCGTCACGGGTGAAGAGGTTGCTGCTACCCGGCTGCCACTGCATGTCGAGCCCGCTCTCTTTCTCCACCTTGGCGATCTGCTCCGCCATGATGTTGTCGAAGCTGTTGCCCGTGTACCAGCACGCAGCCAGACCACCACCTACCAGTGCCGCACCCACGGCGAGGGCCACTATCTTTTTCATATATCCATGTGTCTCCAGGGAGTTGTCACTGCACTCTACGGGGCGGACTCGGGGCTAGGCAAGTCCAATCAGATGGCGAGTCCCCTTTCTTGCGGCTCGCCACAACATCACAGCAAGGGGCTGAAGAGATAGAAGATGTTCTCCATCGCCTTCTTGTACCAGGGGCGGGCCTGCCATTGGGCCAGGGTCATCGGGGTGGCTTCCGCCATATAGCCCTGTACCAGCCGGGTCATCTGGGCCACGAACGAGGGGTTATCCACCAACAGGGTCACCTCGAAATTTAGCCAGAGGCTGCGCCGATCCAGATTGACCGTCCCCACCAGCGCGAAGTCATCATCCACCAGCACGCTCTTGGTATGGAGCAGACCGGCATCGTAGCGGTAGATCTCCACCCCGGCCGCCAGCAGCTCCTCCATAAAGGCGTTGCAGGCGTAATTGGCCATGATGGAGTCGTTGCGTGCCGGCAACACCAGCTGCACCTGCACCCCGCGCGCCGCTGCCGAACTGAGTGCGGCCGCCAGCGGATCGTCGGGTACAAAGTAAGGGGTCGTCAGCACCAGATGGCTGCGTGCCTGA
This sequence comes from Aeromonas sp. JL9, assembly GCF_024436075.1. Taxonomy (NCBI): domain Bacteria; kingdom Pseudomonadati; phylum Pseudomonadota; class Gammaproteobacteria; order Aeromonadales; family Aeromonadaceae; genus Aeromonas; species Aeromonas sp. JL9. The sequence continues at coordinate 20,032 of NZ_JANFNV010000016.1, forward strand.
TAGATGGCCAGCAGCAGGCTCTGCTGGATGCAGTCGCCGCCGACGAAGGGGCCGGACGGGATCAGCTGGGCACGGTAGTTGGTCTGGGGCCAGGCCTCCGGCTCATGCTGCAAACTGTCGAGCAGCCGCTCGCCGGTCTCCATCTCCCAGTCCCAGACGAAGATCGACCACATCAGCGGCACCATGGGCCCCTGCACCCGGATCATGATGTCGACCCACTGGCCAACCCCTGCATCCTGCTTGAAGAAACGGGGATCCACCATGTTCATGGAGCCGGTGTAACCCACCCTGTCATCGATCACCACCAGCTTGCGGTGCATCCGCAGATCCTGACGCTGGAACAGAATGCGCCAGGCGCCGACCGGCAGCACCTCCACCAGCTTGACCCCCGCCTTGCGCAGCTTTTTGGGCCAGTGGGAGCGGAAGAACTGCTTGCTGCCCACCGAATCGAGCAGCAAGCGACAATCCACGCCGCGTTGCGCCACTTCAATCAGCGCCTCGCACACCTCGTCGGCATCGCCGCCCGGATGCCAGATATAGAATTCCAGATAGCAGGAGAGCGTCGAGCGACGGATATCCTGGGCAATCTCGCGCAAGATCCAGTCCGGCTTGTTGAGCAAGGTCATGCGGTTGCCAGAGAGCATCGGCATGGCGAGCCGTCCCTGGATGAGATCGTGCAGCGGCTGTGCCTTGGCGCCCACTTCGCAGCAGTGCTGCGGGAACAGACGGGCCAGTTGGCGGATCCAGATGGCGTAAGGGCGATACATGGCCTGGGCGCGCTCAGCACGACGGCGCCCCAGCTTTATTTCACCAAACAGCACATAGAAACCCACCCCGGCAAACGGAATGGCATAGATCAGCGCCAGCCAGGCCAGCGACACCCCGATGGGACGGCGTTTCATCACCACCCGAAACGACACACCGGTGACAATCACGGTATGAAAAAGCAGTAGCAGCCAACCCAGAAAACGGGAAAACAGCAGTTGAAGATCGTGTTCCAAACCGTTAAACAACGGGGACTCCTTCTAATCGACAAACAGCACGGTGGGCAGACCCCAACCGGCCGGGATGGTATGCTGTAAGGCAAATCCATTCTATCAGGTCGCACGCATGATCCTGCAATCTATGCTGCTCAGCTTGGCCATGCTAGGCCAAGGCTCATATGACATCAATGAGCAACAGATAAACCAGTACCTGCAATCTCAGGTGCAAGTCGACAAACAGCTGGAGCTGCCGGGCATCATCAAGGCCCATGTGACGCTTGAGCAGAGCGACGTCCAGATCGGTCGCCAACGCCCCGATACTGCCCGGGTCTATGGCAAGGGCAAGCTCAAAATCGCCCTGCCAGACAATACCGAATATGACGCCCGCCTGCAGATGACCTATGAGGCGAGACCCCGCTATGACAAGAGCCAGAGCGCGCTGTTTCTCGATAACATGAAGCTGGTGGAGTACAAGCTGGAGCCGGAGGCGGCCGAGAAGAAGTTCGGGCTGATGCTCAACATGCTGCTGCAGAGCATGGAGAAGCGACTCGAGACCAAGCCGGTCTACAAACTCAACGACAAGGATTCGGATCAGGCGTGGCTGAAGGAGAATCTGCTGGGGCTGGAGATGTCACCGGGCAAGATCCACCTGCTGACCAAACCCCGCTAAACCGCTCAATTCAGGAGGGGCTGGGTGGTATCCCGTACCAGCAGCTCCACCTGATAACCCTGCTGCTGCTGCCGTTCGTAGAGGGAGAAAAGCGACCCGCTCAATTGATTGAGGGGCATATCGGCAAACCCGGCCTTGAGATAGAAAGGCTTCTCGAAGGGCAGCGCCTGACAGACCACAGGTTTGTCCAACAGACCGTGACAGGCGTGCTGCAGCAGCCGTGACCCCAATCCCAGCGACTGGTAGTGGGGCAACAGGCGAAAGCCGCACAGATGGTAAAACTCCTCCTCGTCCCGCAACCGTACCGCCCCCACCAGCCAGTGAGCATCACGCACGACAAAGATCCGCTCGGCCAGATCCGGCACATAGTGGGAAAACGTCGTCTCGTAATAGTCCCTGATAAGGGAGAGGTCGGCGTCGCAGTACTCTTCGAAAGTGAGTTCCATCGCCAGCTTGCTTGTCACAGACAAATCCTTTGATAATCAGTTATTAGTGCCAGATACGGTGCGCTAATCCGACCACATGACGCCAGCACGATAGCATGCCTTTCGTCAACAAAAAAGCGGACGTCATGGGCAGCTTGCTTACCCGGTGGAAGAGGCCATGACCCACCGCCTGACTGCCAAAACCGTGCTTTATGATGACAATCCTTTATTGCGGCGGATACTTTGATCCCGGTCACCGAATCGGATCATTTGCCCCCTGTTGGCCGCTTGTTCTGCCCTCGTCATGATGCTTTACTCAACATGGTCATCACAAGAAGGAGTATTAGGGTTGAAAGCATGGATGCTGGCAGGCCATATGTTGTTGATCCCCCTGAGCGGATGGAGCCAGACTCCCCCCCCCGCGGAGGTGATCTTCCTGACCGCCGCTCCCTCCCCCTTGCGTCCGAGCAAAGATGCCACTCCCGCCTCACAACCCGACACCGCTCAAACAGCGGCAGTCGCCACCAACGGCAAGAAGCAGATCCAGGTCTATAAATCGGTGCAACAGAACGGGGTGGTTCGCTACTCCGATATGGCACCCGAAGAGGGCCATTACGAGCTGCTGCTGTTCAACGACTGCTTCGCCTGCGACCCCAAATCCAGCGTCAACTGGCAGACCACAGGGCTGTTTCTCTATGACTATGCCAGCACCATCAAGGCGGCTGCCAAAACCTATCAGGTTGAGCCTGCGCTAATCCGGGCGCTGATCCATGCGGAATCCGCTTTCAATCCGCTTGCGGTCTCCCGCAAGGGGGCGATGGGGCTGACCCAGCTGATGCCCGCCACGGCGCGGGAGTTGGGGGTCGGCAATGCCTTGCTGGCGGAGCAGAATATCTTCGGCGGGGTGAAATACCTGGCGGGACTGCTCAAGCAGTATGACGGCAACGTGGCGCTGGCGACCGCGGCCTACAACGCCGGCGCGGGCGCCGTACAAAAACATGGCGGCATCCCGCCCTATGCGGAAACCCGTGCCTATGTGGAGCGCGTCCAGCTCCTCCACCTGCGCTACAAAGAGATGCTGCAGGCCAAAGGGCTCTGAGGTTAGCCTCAGTTAATGCTCTTTTCTCGCCCCTCCAGAAACAAAAAACACGCCCGCAGGCGTGTCGATACCACACTTTGTTTCGCAAATGATTACTTCTGCTCAGTCGCCACCAGGCGATAAGCCAGCGCACCCAGAATGGCACCGACAATCGGGGCAACCCAGAACAGCCACAGCTGGCTGATAGCCCAGTCACCGACAAACAGCGCAACACCGGTACTGCGGGCCGGGTTGACCGAGGTATTGGTCACCGGAATGCTGACGAGGTGGATCAGGGTCAGGCACAGACCGATGGCGATCGGCGCGAAACCGGCAGGCGCACGGCTATCGGTGGCGCCCATGATGACGAACAGGAAGAAACCGGTCATCACCACTTCACACACCAGTGCGGCAGTCAGGCTATAACCACCCGGAGAGTGCTCACCGTAGCCGTTGGAAGCAAAACCGGCAGAGAGATCAAACCCGGCCTGACCGCTGGCAATTACGTAAAGCACGGCAGCGGCGGCAATGCCACCCAACACTTGCGCCACGATATAAGGCAGTACACCGGATGCCGGAAAACGACCACCCGCCCACAGACCGACGGTCACGGCCGGATTGAGGTGGCAACCGGAGATATGACCGATGGCAAACGCCATGGTCAGCACGGTCAGACCGAAAGCCAGCGAGACCCCCAGCAGACCAATCCCGACGTGAGGGAAGGCTGCAGCCAGCACGGCACTGCCGCACCCGCCCAATACCAGCCAGAAAGTGCCCATAAACTCAGCAGCAACAGGTTTCACATTATTTCTCCCATTTGAGATAACACCGAACAAGACCCGAGAAGGGCCCATGCTTGAACAAGCGCAGCATTATGGGAGTGTGAGTCCAGATTGCGAACCCTGCAGGCGGGGCTCACTCAATGTGACATTCGTCACAATTAGTTGATTAGATAAGGGATTTATCATTAAGACAGCTGGCTGCACATCTCATACCCAAGGGCGTCATGCGACAACTTGTGACACCGTTTAGCTCGAGTGCTCATCCCTTGAACGATATAAACGGAGGCGTGGTCAGTCTCCTGCAGGGGCAAAACGGCTGACAACCTGCCCCTGATGCTCAATCCACTCCATAAACATGGCGACGGGTCGGGCATAGACCTGACCATCCTGCTCGGATTGATAAATTACCAGCTGCTCCTGGGTTTCGGTATGCAGAGCCAGGGCAAGCACTTGATAGTAACCCCCCTTGAAGTGGCGATAGCGACCTGGAACGGGTGCTTGCATGGGATAACCTCGCAGAAGTGAACACCGATGAGCGAACCACATAAAGATGACACCATGAGTGCCATTCAACTCATCGAAAAGGGGGACGAAGACGATTTTTTACACAAGCCAATCGTGCCACAGGATCCGGATATTGCAACACAGTCAGGCAGCTTTGTTAATTCGTTCCCCATGTTTCACTAGTTAACCTTGGTTAGCGCCAAAGATCGTGCTGAATTTAACGTTCTAGTAACCCTGTTTTAGGGCTAAAAATCAGGGAATTCTTCTAAAAAGAGGATTGTTCTAGCATTCAATTCTGTGAAGAATAGGGGAAAAGAAATTTGATACTAAAAATCGCCTTTTTCGCCAACGCGTCCCTGTGGGGAAGGAATCACACTCACCATGTTCACAATCGACAAGTCGCACAAGCTCGACGATGTCTGCTATGACATCCGCGGCCCGGTGCATAAAGAGGCTCGCCGTCTCGAAGACGAAGGCCACCGCATTCTCAAGCTCAACATCGGCAACCCGGCCCCGTTCGGCTTTGATGCGCCGGAAGAGATCATCAAGGATGTGATCCTCAACATGCCGCTGAGCCAGGGCTACTGCGACTCCAAGGGGCTCTTCTCTGCCCGTAAAGCGGTGATGCAGTACTACCAGCAAAAAGGGATGCGCAAGGTCGATATCGACGACATCTACATCGGCAATGGCGCCAGCGAGCTGATCGTGATGGCGATGCAGGCGCTGCTCAACAACGGCGACGAGATGCTGGTACCCTCCCCCGACTATCCACTCTGGACCGCCGCCGTCACTCTCTCCGGTGGCCATGCGGTGCACTATCGCTGCGACGAAGGGGCTGACTGGTACCCTGATCTCGACGACATCCGCGCCCGCATCACCCCGCGCACCCGAGGCCTGGTGCTGATCAACCCCAACAACCCGACCGGTGCCGTTTACGGCAGCGAGTTCCTGCTGGAGGTGATAGAAATCGCCCGCCAGCACAATCTCATCATCTTCGCCGACGAGATCTACGACAAGATCCTCTACGACGATATCTCCCACACCAGCGTCTGCACCCTGTGCGACGATGTGATGGTGGTGACCTTCAACGGCCTCTCCAAGGCCTACCGTGCCTGCGGCTTCCGTCAGGGCTGGATGGTCATCACCGGTCCAAAAGGCCGTGCCCGCGGTTACATTGAAGGGCTGGAGATGCTGGCCTCCATGCGACTGTGCGCCAACGTGCCGATGCAGCACGCCATACAAACTGCGCTTGGCGGCTACCAGAGCATCAACGAGCTGATCCTGCCGGGCGGCCGCCTGCGCAAGCAGCGGGACAAGGCGTGGGAGCTCTTGAACGAGATCCCCGGGGTCTCCTGCGTCAAACCCAAGGGGGCGCTCTACATGTTCCCGCGCCTCGACCCCAAGGTGTATGACATACGCGACGATCAGAAGATGGTGTTCGACCTGCTGCAACAGGAAAAGCTGCTGCTGGTACAGGGCACCGGCTTCAACTGGCCGGCACCGGATCACTTCCGGCTGGTGTTCCTGCCCCGCGAAGAGGAGCTGGAAGATGCCATCGGCCGCCTCGCCCGCTTCCTCAAGGGCTACAAGCAGTAAGAAAAGCTCAATTACTGGCCCTGAAACAGGGCCAGTAATTCTCCGCATTCTTCTTGCAATCCCCACGAGACAGCACATCGGAGAGATTCTCTCTTAATGACTACAAGTGTGTCTGTTTTCCAAACCCTACTCCTACTCGTGATGCTCTGTCGTCAACCCTTTCCGCATTAGACGAAAGTGCCATTTCTCAATAGTCACTGAACTTGCAGGCAATCTAGATTTGACCCAGCACTGACGTACACAGAATCGTTCTCGTTTGTGTGGCAATGGCTTTGTCTCTGTTTTAAACGCCATTTTTTGGCCGTTGGTGCCATAAGGGGCTGGGCTGCCCTGTCAAATATCGGTATGGTAGAGGCACGTTACTCCCCCTCACGTGAGCACACCATGAGCCTGAGATTCAAGAAACCCGCTTTTATCGCCCTGGGGCTCATCGCCCTCATTTCCGCCGCCTGGCTCGACTACTACCTGCCGGAGCACACCATCGCCACCATCACCGGGGTCGAGGTGAAGCGTACCGACAAGGATGGCCCCATCAGCCAGAAAAACCCGGCTGACGGCCCCACCACCGACGTCTATTACATCTACACCGAGCGCCCCGGCGAGAAGATCCGGGTGTTTCGCAATGAAGATACCGAGTGGGGCTGGCCCTTCTACTTCAAGTTCAACGCCGCCGACGTCCAAGCCAAGGCCAAGTCCATGGAGTTCGAGAAACGCCTGGCCATCATTACTTCCTACGGCTGGCGCGTGAACATGTTCTCCATGTTCCCCAACGTCACCAAGATCGAAAGCACAGAACCTGACGCCTCCACCTGGAGCTTCTTCCGCTGGTTCTGGTTCGGCCTCTGGGCACTGGTGATGGGCAAAGCCGCCATTGCGACCTGGCGCTACTTCGATCGTCTTGAGGACGAGATATGAGTGAGCCGAGCAAGACCCGCACCAGCTTCTACCGGCGGCTCTACGTGGCCTGGCTGATCAGCCAGGGCACGGATACGGTGCCCGCCATCATGGAGGCAACCGGCATGCCGCGCCGCACCGCGCAAGATACCCTGAGCGCGCTGGCCGAGCTCGACATCAGCTGCGCCTTCGAGCAGACCGAGGGGGCTCGCCACCTGCAGGGACACTACCGCATCAGCGACTGGGGCCCCATCAATCCGGCATGGATCAAGGCTCAACTGCCGCTTATCAAAGAGACGTTGAGCTATCCCTGAAATGATGTCGAGTCAGGCCTGCGACTGGGGAACCTATTGCAATCCGGCATGGATCAAGGCTCAACTGCCGCTTATCAAGGAGACGCTGAGCTATCCCTGATCAGGGCGCTAAGCAACAATAAAAAAGAGGGGCCAGCCGGCAAGGCTGGCCCCTCTTTTTTCAGGCCGATGGCGTGACAGGTGGCCCTACTCGGGCATGGCCGAATCCTCAAGCTCCCCGTCAGACTCGCCGCGGGTGCAGTCGATGATGGAGCGCTTGGGGTTGTTGGGATCGCGCAAAAGCAGAGGGGCTGAGCCCTCGTCATGCTTCTGCTCGTCGCCAAACTCGCTGCCGTAGGCGTTGTGGGTCAAGCGGCGGGCATTGGCGATGGGGGTATCAACAAACAGGGCGTGCACTTCGAAGCTGGAGGCGGGCACGATAAAACCGACCACCGGCAGGCCGTGCAGCTCCTCGTGCACCTTGTACCAGGCAAAGCCATCGCTCACCTTGTAGGGGGTGTAGTTGGCCAGTTGTAGATTGGCGGGCCTGCCCGTCTCATCCACATAGAGATCGGTAAATTCACAGGTCGCCAGCCCCTGCCACATCCGCTCAAATGGCGTCGCACAGCCTGTCAGTTGCAACCCGGCCAGCAGCACCAAGCCTCTCTTCCACATTCCCCGCCCCTTCTTGCAAAAATGAACCGGCGCTCAGTCAAACGCCCGCAGCCGCGTCACCAGCAGATCAATAAAGCCCGGACGATCCAGCCCCAACAATACCAGCGCATTGGCTGGCTTGCCGGTCAGACCATAACGATCCACCACCGTCATCCCCACGGTATGCTCCCCGCTGGTCTCGATATCGACCCGGCACTCGACCCCGTGGAACAGCTCGGGAGCCAGCAACCAGGCAATGGTACAGGGGTCGTGGAGCGGTGCACCAGCAAATCCCCACTTGGGATCCCGATGGTAGATCATGAAAAAGTCGAGCAGCCCGGCCACACACTGGGCCACCGGATTGGTGATGGCGCGCACCCGCTCGATATCCTCGTCCATCACCTGCGCCTCGTGGGTCACATCGAGGCCACACATGGTGATGGGGATACCCGACTTAAAGACCATATCGGCCGCTTCCGGGTCCACATAAATATTGAATTCCGCCGCAGGCGTCCAGTTGCCAGCCCCTGCGGCGCCCCCCATCAATACGATGCGGGCAATCCTGGGTTTGAGATCGGGATGCGCCGCCAGCAGCAGGGCGATATTGGTGAGCGGCCCGGTCGGCACCAGAGTCACGGGCTGCGGGCTCTCGCGCAGGCACTTGGCCATCAATTCAAGCCCAGTCATGGCCTGCGGCGCAAAGGCAGGATCAGGCAGTTTGGGGCCATCGAGCCCAGATTCGCCATGGACGTTGTCGGCGATGATCAGCTCGCGGGCCAGCGGTTTCGGCGCCCCCGCCGCCACCGGAATATCGTCCCGCCCCAGCAAGGTGAGGATGCGCAGGGCATTGTTGAGGGTCTTGTCCGGCGTCTGGTTGCCCGCGCTGGTGGTAACCGCCAGCACCTTCAGTTCAGGGCTGGCCAGCGCCAGAATGAGGGCGATGGCGTCGTCGTGGCCGGGATCACAATCGAGAATAACGGGCAGTGCCATGGAGAGACTCCTTACAACATCAAAGGGAGCCCTACCTTAGCAAGCTCGCAGCGGCTGAACTCGGGAGGGGGTCACAAAACGGTTCCTGATTTTTTTCAATCAGTTACCTTCGCACTGTCACGGCTCGCCAGTAGCAGGCCGCAATGAGGGAATGGTGTGGTGTGGCGAGCCCATCCACCACGCCGATTCGCGCCTTACCTGCCACTTGGGTATGATGGCCCCCCGTTTTCTGCCCGTGTGCCCTATGTCCATTATCGTCGACACCTTTATTGCCCCGCCCTGCAATGCAGCCATCGAGATCCTGTTCGAAGATGAACACCTGCTGCTCATCAACAAGCCGAGCGGCCTGCTGAGCCTCTCGGGCAAGAATCCGCAGAACCTCGACTCGGTGCATTATCGACTGGTACAGGATTACCCCGGCTGCACTCTGGTGCATCGCCTAGATTTTGGCACCTCAGGCATCATGGTGGTGGCCAGAAACAGGGCCATCAATTCCCTGCTCTGCCAGCAGTTCAGTCAGCGAGCAGTAAGCAAGGCCTACAGCGCCCTGCTGTGCGGCCATCTGGCTGACGATGAGGGGATTATCGACGCCCCCATCGCCAAGGATCCAGCGATCTTCCCACTGATGAAGATCTGCGCCGCCAGCGGCAAACCCGCCCGCTCCCGCTATCAGGTGGTTGAGCGGCTAGCGCAGCAGATGCAAGGACAAACCGTGCCTTTGACCCGGGTGCGGCTGGTGCCGGAGACTGGCCGCACCCATCAGCTGCGCATCCACAGCCAGCTGCTGGGCCACTCCATCCTCGGCTGCGATCTCTATGGTGGCCTGCTGCCACCCGGCTGCGAACAGGCACCGCGGCTGATGCTGCATGCCAGCGAGCTGGATTTTGCTCATCCGGTGAGCGGCGAACCGATGCAGATCCGCTGTGCACCTGCGTTTTAGAGGCAATCGGTAGAGACAACCAGCGCGAGTGCCACGGGAGCAGTGAAAGGCGTGACGGGAGAGGAAAAGCGGCAAACGGCGGATAAAGATAGGGGCCGCGCTTTCGCAACGGCCCCCCCCACTCTTTGTGGTGCTATCAGATCAGCTTGCGGGCAGCGCCCAGTACGATCTTGATGGCATCAGATTCGGTCTTCGCCATGGTCTCGGCGTTCGGGATCTCTTGCTGGGTACGGTTGACGATAACGCCAGCCACCATACCGGCACGCAGGCCCTGGCTGGAGCACATGGTCAGCAGGGTTGCGGACTCCATCTCATAGTTCAGCACGCCCATGGCTTGCCACTCTTTCATGGAACCCTGGAAACGGCTCACTACACGGCCGGATACGGTGTCGTAACGCTCCTGACCCGGGTAGAAGGTGTCGGAGGAGGCAGTCACACCGATGTGCAGCTTGGAGCCCATCTCTTTGGCGGTGTTGACCAGCGCGGTGGTGCAGTCGAAGTCGGCAACAGCCGGGAACTCCATCGGTGCGAAGTGCAGGCTGGCACCGTCGAGGCGCACGGAGCCGGTAGTCACGATCACATCACCCACGTTCAGGTGCGGCTGGATGGCGCCGGTGGTGCCGATGCGCAGGAAGGTACGGATACCCAGCTGGGCCAGCTCTTCTACTGCGATGGAGGTGGACGGGCCACCGATACCGGTAGAGCAGATGATCACGGCCTTGCCGTCCATCTCGCCGCGCCAGGTTGTGAATTCACGATGGCTGGCCAGGTGCACCGGGTTATCCAACAGCTCTGCGATACGCTTCACGCGCTCGGGGTCACCGGGGACGATCGCCAGGGTGGCGCCTTGCAGATCCGCTTTCTTCAAACCCAAGTGAAATACATCAGACATATTGGACTCCTGGTTGCCCCCTGCCAGCATGGTCAGGGCACAAGTTAAGATGATTCTTTATGATACTTTCAAGCCTTTACCCCCCTCTTCGGGGAGGCGCCAACTATGGTCGAAAGCGCTTTCCAATTCCTTGAAGCGCCTCACACTTCCACGCATTGACAGTGACAAACATTGCGCAAAACGTTTGCTAACTCAATGAAATAATTGACAAACGTTTTTCTGCAAATCGAGTCAGATGCGGGAAAGTCAAGCCTGGTTCAGCGCTTAATTAACGACTCGTGATCGACCCCGTAAAGTTGTAAACAAGATGCTTTTGTATCCCTTTCTAGATGGTAGCCTAGCTCTCAACTACCACTTAATGGCTAACTATAGGAAGTCCATCATGGCTACATTCAAATTCTATATTCCCGCAATCAACCTGATGGGTGCCGGCTGTCTGCAAGAGGCCGCCGCCGATATCAAGGGTTACGGCTACCGCAAGGCGCTGATCGTCACCGACAAAATCCTCAACCAGATCGGCGTGGTCGCCAAGCTCACCACCCTGCTGGCTGAACATGGCATTGAAAGCGCAGTTTTCGATGAGACCAAGCCGAACCCCACCATGACCAACGTCGAAGCGGGTCTGGCGATGATCAAGGCCAACGGCTGCGATTGCGTCATCTCTCTGGGTGGCGGCTCGCCCCACGACTGCGCCAAGGGTATCGCGCTGGTCGCCGCCAACGGTGGCAGCATCAAGGATTACGAAGGGGTGGATCGCTCCGCCAAGCCGCAACTGCCGCTTATCGCCATCAACACCACCGCCGGTACCGCCTCCGAGATGACCCGCTTCTGCATCATCACCGACGAAGCGCGCCACGTGAAGATGGCCATCATCGACAAGCACGTTACCCCACTGATGTCGGTCAACGATCCCGAGTTGATGCTGGCCAAGCCAGCCGGTCTCACCGCCGCCACCGGTATGGATGCCCTGACCCACGCCATCGAAGCTTATGTCTCCACCATCGCCACCCCGGTAACCGATGCCAGCGCCGTGATGGCTATCGAGCTGATTGCCAAGCACCTGCGCACCGCCGTTCACCATGGCGATGACCTGCATGCCCGCGAGCAGATGGCCTATGCCCAGTTCCTGGCCGGCATGGCCTTCAACAACGCAAGCCTGGGCTACGTGCACGCCATGGCCCACCAGCTGGGTGGCTTCTACGACCTGCCCCATGGCGTCTGCAACGCCGTGCTGCTGCCCCACGTTCAGGCGTTCAACGCCCAGGTGAGCGCGGCTCGTCTGAAGGATGTGGCCCGCTACATGGGGGTAGACGTGAGCGCCATGAGCGACGAGCAGGGCGCTGCCGCTGCCATTGCCGCCATCAAGCAGCTGGCGCTGGATGTGAAGATCCCGGCTGGTCTGGAGCAGCTCGGCGTCAAGGCCGATGACTTCGATACCCTGGCCAGCAACGCCCTGAAAGATGCCTGCGGCTTCACCAATCCGAAACAGGCAAGCCACGAAGAGATCGTCGCCATCTTCCGCGCGGCGATGTGACCCTGTTAACACCTTGAATAGCGAGGGGCCGTTCAGGCCCCTCTTTGCATTATTTCGTCAACACGACATCGTTGATGGAGCTCGCCAACCGGGTCAGTACAGTACGAATATTGCTTTTGGTTGCTTTGAAGGCCAGGGAGCGATCACTGGCACACTGGGCCACGAAACGGGTATCCCCTTCGAACGCCACCGTGTAGATCTGGATCCCCTTGCGTTTCATCTCCCGGCATAACAGCAACTGCTTGCGATCCCGCAATGCTGCCTCGGGCCCCATGTGCTCCCCATCAGAAAACAGCACCATGATCTTGCGGTTATCCTGCAATCCATATGAGCGCGGCAAGGCTGCCGCACCCTGCCGCCAGCGTCCCTGCCACTCTGGTGAAAGCAGCCGCCAACCCCACATCACCCCCTCTGCCGTGTTGGTTTCGAATGCGGCATAGAGGGTATCAAGCGCCTGACGATAGTCGGCACGGGTCGCAAGATGAGGCTGGATCGGACTGACCCCGCAATCTGCATCATCGAAAATACCGAGCTTGTCACGGCGGTTCTCCAGATAGCGATCCAACGGATTTTCTTTGGGCGCAAAGGCCAGCAAGGGCGTCCCATCGCCATAACGAGCAATGGGGGGAGGCTTGGTGCTGTAAGAAAGATGGGGCCGCAGTTCATCCCGCGGGGCCTGCTCCAGTTTGCGGATCCAGCCGGGCGTGACTTCTGCCACCCGATCGATACCATCAACATGTTCCGGCAATCTGGCACAGAATGCCTTGCGTTGACGCCCAGGCACCTCTCGCGACAACAGATTGAGCCAACCACGCTCCTCTGCCAGCGTCCGCAACCCGAAGGGAAACTCAATACTTTCGGGATGAAACAACTCGGGATGATCGCCGATATTGACCAACCCGGTGGCGGGAATGATGCTGACCACCCTATCCTGATTGCGCCGCTCGCGACCAAACAGCACCTCGCCAAACTCGACAAGGCCCTGCTTGATTGCCTTCATGGGTGCACCTGACATGGAATCGGAAATATCCAGCACCAGCGCGACTTCGATCCGGCTTCGTGCACTGCTGGCACGCGCAGCCGCCGCAATCGACATCCCCTCCTCCCCTTCATCTATCGCCGAGAGATCCATCAGAGCGGGAACTTTTCCCTGCAAGATCACCTGCGCCCCCTGCTCTCCCTGGCTCAGGCGGGGAGTAGCCACCTGCAGGTTACGCCCGCTCAGATTGGCCTGCATCAGCGCCTGAGCATCTTGCAAGGCTGTGTCGCTATCTGCCGCAGAGTAGATGACTGCATCGGCAGCGGCGCTGAGCAGACTCTGGCCGTTGTAACCGCGCACCAGCTCGATGGCGACCCCGGTCAGCGCCAATACCCCGACCAGCATCAATGCGAATGCCGGAGATAAGCCGCCACGCTGTTCAGACAATAGTGGCATCAGTGGACCTCCTGAATAAAGTGGGTGGTCAATGCACGATCGCCCCACAGGCGGCTAAACATGCCCCCCCCTTCCAAATCCGGGCGATAGCAGAGGGTCACCCGCATCAAGGTGCCAACCCGCAGCGGCGGCCAATTGCCCTGCCCGGCACAGCCACTTCCCTGCAACAGCGGCAACAGTTCACCACTGGCGCTGTTGTACTGCTCTATGGTCAACGCCGCTTGCCCACCATGCAGAGCCGCCAGTTGCTGCTGCACAAATCCTTGATAAAACGCCAGCTGGGAAGCTGCCGCCGCATCCTGGGTGCCCCCTTGCTGGGTCACGATCTGCGTCACGTTATAGGCCATATTGTGCAACCGCTGTTCAAGGCGCAGCAGTTGCAATGCCTCGTTGCCAAAACTGAGCAGGGCCAACAGCGCGGGGATAAACAGCATCGCCTCGATGCTGATGCTCCCTCTGTTTTGTGCGGGTCGAGAGATGGTTCTGCTCATCCTGCACCACCTGCCGGCAACCGGTCAGTCAGCAACAACAAGGTGCTCTGATAACCCAGCTGGCGATCGGCCACCAGCCAGCTCGGGGTCAGCAGCAAACGGGGGCGAAGTCTGGCAGTCACCTCCAGCACGGGATCGGCAGGCGCACGGGTGTCACTGCCCGGATCCAGCCCCCCCTCTTGTTGTCCCAACATGGCTGCAAGTGACACATGATGCCTGACAGTCACCTCCACCCCGGCCAATTCACCGTGCCCTTGCTTGAGTAACCGCTCCCGAATAGCGCCAGCCAAGGGGATCCGCCCGGCGGCCGACTCGGCCTGCAGCTCCCGCAATGCAGCGCGCAGGCCATACTCCAGGGTGCTGTATTGCAGCTGTATCCGCAGCACATCCACCACCACCAACAACAACGCCAGCAGCAGTGGCAAGATGATCACCAGTTCGATGCTGGCCACACCACGCTGATGATTCACACAGACTGCCCTCTGAGTTGCGCCTTGAGCAGCCGGATATCGTGTTCCAGCTGGCTGGCACTGAGAAAGCGCGACAGGATGAGGCGAGCCTGAGGTTCATTGCCCTCGGCCAGCAGCAGCAGGGCGTAGTTCATCTCCACCTGGGGTGGCAGGCTCTGATAATGCAGCAGCGGCTCGAAGGCCTGACGAGCTGCGACCCGGTTACCCTCCATCAGCCAGCCCAATGCCAGATTGCCGCGATAGTCAGGCTCATCCGGAGCAGCGGCAACCGCCGCCTCAAACAGCGCTCGCCCTTTGGCAAACGCCCCCTGCCGCAGACTGGCAACCCCCAGCCCATTGCTGAGCCGGGCCCGTGCCAGCGGTGTCAGCTCCGGCAAGGCGAGTCCTTGACGATAAGCGGTTGCGGCCTCCTCCGTACGACCATCATCGAGCAGGAACTTGCCCAGATAATTGGCCGCCTCCGGTGCCTGCTTGCCAGCGCGGTCAAGCAGCTGTTGCAGGCCATCGCGCGCGGCCTGCTTTTTATCTTGCTGATAACGGGTTCGCGCCAGCATCAACTGCGCCTCTTCCAGCGAGGCATCACTGCTCAAGAGCGCCAGATAGAGGCGTTCAGCCTTCTCATACTGGGCAGAATCAAAAGCGGCCTTGGCCACCGCCATGCCATTGCTTTGACTCTGCGCCGATGCATCACCATGACTGCTGCATCCCGCCAGCAGAAGCAGCGAGATAAAAATGAGGTAATTACTTGATTTCATATCCGATTCCATCACCTGCTCAACGCAGGCTGTTGATCAACAAATTGAGGGTGGGGGCAATGATCAGCACCAGCATGGGCAACATGATGAGCGCCATCTGGATGAGGGTGATCTTGCCCGGCAGGGAGCCAGCCTGCTCCTCCAGTGCCAGTCGTCGCATCTGGCGCGCCTCCTGACTGATGGTGCGCATGGTCTCGGCCAATGGTGACCCGTACTGCTGAGCCATCTGCAAGGTGTTGGCGAGACGATCCAGCTCGGGCAAGCCGGTCCGCCAGGCAAGCCGTGCCAGACAGCTGGCTTGATCGCCGCGCATCTGGATCTCGGCATGAGTACGCAAGAATTGCCGGGCAAGCCCCGGCTCCAACGCCTCCAGATAGTGACCCACTCGCAGCAACGCCCGATCCAGCGCAAGCCCCGCCTCGACACTGATCACCAGCAGGTCGATGGCATCAGGCACCACCTTCTGCTGAGCCGCCTTGACCTTGCGGGCCCGCCACTGCAGCCAGCGCTCCGGCAAACCGGCCCCTACCACATAGGCCATCAGTACCCACATCAGGGTGAATCCATCGGTCGGGGCACCCAGCAGGCGCCATGTCAGCACCATGATGGCCAACCCTAGCCCCCCCAGCAGCTTGGCCCCCCGTAACCGGTCAAAACCCTGGCTGGCAAAGATCCCGGCTTGCGCCAGTAACTGCTGCAAGCGTGCCTGCTCGCGGCCGCCCACCGGATAGCCGCGGCCGCACCACGCCAGCCACTCACGCCCTGGCACCTTTGCTGCGGCAAGAGTGGCATAACGGCGACACTGGTGTTGCCACTGTTGCTGTTGCCGGTAACCGTACCAGCCCGTCACTGCGGCAAGCGCGAGCGAGAACAGTGCCAATGCGAATAATTGGGTAACAACCATCACCTACCCCTGCAGACGCGTGAGCCGGCGGATAAGCCAGAGCCCCACCGCCACGCTGATTGAGACATACCCCATCACCCACTGGCCGCTGGCCGTGGTCATCAGATAGGTAAAGTGCTCCCGCCCGGTACTGAACAGCACCAGCAGGATGATGACAGGCAGAGCGGCCAATACCTTGGCAGAGTTGCGACTCTCGGCGGTGATGGTCTGGATGCTGGCCGCCAGGGTCTGACGGGCACGCAGGGTTTCGACCAGTTGTGCCAGCACGTCGGAGAGGCGACCACCGGTCTCTTGCTGCAGGCTGAGCACTATGGTCAGAAACTGGAACTCGGCCACCGTGACCCTGCTTGCCGCCTGTCGCATCACCTGCGCTACCGGTTGCCCCACCTGCAACTCGTCGTGCATCTGGGCAAACAGCCGTGACATCAAGCCGCGCTGCTGCCGTGCCACTTGCTGGAAAATATCGGCCAGCGGCGCCCCCACCCGCAGCGCCCGGATCATCCCATCAATCACCTCGGGCAGGCCGGTGCGAAACTGCTCCAGCGCCCGCTGTTGCAGCTGTTGATAGAGCAGCAGACCAAGCAGCAGTGCCCCGCCAACCGCCAGCAACAACGCCAGCCAAAGCGGCATGCCATTGGCGACCAGCAAGATGCAGGCAAGTGCGGCGCCTGCCGGCCCCTGCCAGCACCAGCGAGTCAGTTGTTCCGGACCCACCATGGTCACCATCTGCTGATACCACTGGGGCAAGGGACGCGCCGCCTCCCGGGACTCCGGTTGCCCGCCATAACGCTGGCTCTGTTGCAGCCAGGCTTCACGCCGACTCTGCCACTGCCAGAGCAGCAGACAGACCACCCCCCAGCCAAGGCAGACGGATAACAGCATACTCATGCGCTCTCCTCCCCATCTTCATCCATGCACGCCTGCAACTCGGCTAGCAGGCCCGCCTGACGGGCCTTTTCTTGTACCCCGGCCGAGAGCGGATGGGCCATGAAGCGCCCCTGCAACTTGCCATGCAGCTCGGACTCCAGCACGAAACGAAACAACTGTTGCATCCTGATCTGGCCTCCCTCCAGCGCCGTGATTTCACTGATGGCAGTGATGCGGCGCTGACCATCGCGCATCCGCTCCAGTTGCACCACCAGGTCCACCGCGCTGGCGATCTGGGCCTGAATGATCTGCTCGGAGAGGCGCTCCGCCCCCATCTGCAACATGTTGGTCAGGCGCAGCAGCGCATCTTCCGGGGTGTTGGCGTGCAGGGTGCAGAGTGAACCGTCATGGCCGGTGTTCATCGCCTGCAGCATGTCGAACGCCTCGGCGCCGCGCACTTCCCCCAAGATGATCCGGTCCGGCCGCATCCGCAGCGCATTGCGCACCAGCGCCCGCACGCTCACCTCCCCCTTGCCTTCGGCACTCTCGTTGCGCGTCTCCAGCGGTACCCAGTGCGGCTGTTCAAGAGAGAGCTCGGCGGCATCCTCAATGGTGATGATCCGCTCGTCGTCGTTGATGTGCTTGCTCAGGGCGTTGAGCAGGGTGGTCTTGCCCGACCCCGTCCCCCCCGAGATCAACACGTTGAAACGACTGCGAGCAGCCAGACCGAGAAAGCGGGCCATGGCATCCGACAAGGCCCCTTTCTCCACCAGATGAGTCAACGTCAGGCGGCTACTCGGGAATTTACGAATGGAGATGGAGGTGCCGCACAGGGCGATCGGCGGTGCAATTACGTTGACCCGGCTGCCATCGGCCAGACGGGCATCCACCATGGGGGTGGACTCATCCACCCGCCGTCCCACCGCATTGACGATCCGCTGCGCCACATTGAACACATGTTGACGGTCGCGAAAGCGCACCCCTGATAACACCAGCTTGCCGTGCCGCTCCACATAGACCTTGTCCGGACCATTGACCAGAATGTCCGACACCTCGGGATCATCGAGCAGGGGTTGCAGCGGCCCGACCCCCACCATCTCGTCCACCAGTTGCCGCCCCAGCAGGAGCAACTCCTGACGGTTGTAAGGGAGCATGCGGCGGCTCGAGAGCTGATCGAGGGCATTGGCGACCCGTTCCAACAATGCATCACGGGGCAAGGTGGCGGCCACCGAGGGCTCCACCAGCTCGTAAAACGCCTCGCGCGCGGCCTCAGACATGGTCAGCAGCGCCCCTTGTACCGGCGGCTGCCGATTGCTGGCTTGTCCAAACATCAGCGCAATCCTCCCCGGCGGCGTCCCGCAGGTTGAGTGCCAACCAGCTCGGCTGCCAGCCACTTGATTGCTCGGGCCAGTTTGCTTTTTTGCTTGATAAGCGCCATACCGGCCCGCTCGGCTCGCACAAAGGCGCCGTGGTCATAAGGCAATACGGCGGCATGAGGCTGACCACAGACCCGCTCCAGCTCCGTGGCGGGCACTCGCCCCTCCTTGCCGCGGCAATGGTTGCCTACCAGCAGGTGACGTTGAGCCTGCCCCCCTTTGGGCAAGTTCCCCAACAGTCGCAATGCCCCCAGACTGAAATCGTGCAACCAGATCACCACATCTGCCTCTTGCAGCAAGGCGCGTAACCCATGGCTGCGCAGGTCCGGCACATCGATAATGAGGGTGCTGTAGTGCTCCGCCATCACATTGACCGCGGCCACCAGCTGCTCGGCGCCGAGCACCAGCTCAGCACCCTCGTCATAGAAAAGGAACAACCGTGGCCCGAGTTGATGAGCGGTGTGGGCCAGCAGGGTGCCATCTAACCGATCAGTCGCCTGCCACCACTGCTCGCCGGGCGGGGCATAGTCGCTGCCCAGCAAAATAGGGTGACGGCTGTGATAAAGATTGAGATCCAGCAGGGCCACCTGACGGTGATGCTGCTCTGCCAGCTCCAGTGCCAGATTGGCGCAAACGGTACTGGTGCCCACGCCACCCGCGGCCCCCACGACACAGATCACTCTCCCTTTGCGCAAGGAGGTCACCAGCGGCACCCCCAGCAGACGCAACAGACCTGCACGAAGCGCATCAGGATCCAGCGGCGCCGGGTAGTAATCATCCACCCCCACCGAGATCAACCAGCGAAACAGGGCAACATCTCCCCGCTCCCCCAGCAGCACCAGCCGCATCTGGGGTGGACAACATTCGGCAAGCGCCGCCAGATCAGCCGCCAGCGTCTGCTGATTTTCCACTTCCACCAGCAGGATATCGGGCGCACCGTGAGCCAGACAGTGCGATCTGGCCTCCGCCAGAGAGCCCGTCAGTTGCAGGTGCTCCACATCGCTCAATCCGGCCATCACCCGCTCTACCCCGGCACTCAAGGCAGGCTGGCGCGTCACGGCCACCAGCCGTTTGGCTTGTTCACTCATGACTTACTCCCCGGTCGTCTGCTGTTTCTTGGCCGATTTGGCCTTGCCCTGATAGAGGCGCTGTACCGCGCCGGCATCGAGGGCGCTACCACTGCCGTCATAACGGGCACCACGAGCCCAGTGCTCGCCATGGCTTTGGGCACGATATTGATTGCGCAGCACCAGACAGGCGCTGACAGGGGCTGACGCCCCGCCTCTGGTATAACGGCAGCTATCCGGCTGCAAGGTGGCATCGAGTTGCACCTGATAGTCACCTTGCCCGGTCGGGGTGAAGATGAGGCGGGTATCAAGCGCCAGCCACTGAGCCAGCTGCTGGCGCAGCGCCTCCGGCGTTGGCGCATGGCTTGCTGGCTGCGGCCCGCTGATCTGCAGCGTGACGGTGCCCGCCTCCAGCCGATTGGCCAAAGGGGCCAGTTGCCATTGCAACTGCTGTTGCAACTGCGACGGGGCAACCCGGAATTGCAACTGATCCTTGAGAGGGGAAGCCGGAGGTGGAGTGGTACAAGCCAGTAGCGGCAACGTCATGGCCAGCAACAGCGTCTCTTTCAACATGGTCATCCTCCTCAGTAGCTGTAGCCATAGTTGCCGAACAGGCGGGTTGTCTGCGCCGCCGGCAATTGGGTTGACCCCATGTCGGTGAAGAACAGTCGCTCGAAACGACTCGGAGCCCGATAGTGATCCAGCGGCGTCGACAGGGAAAGGGGATCGCTGGTGGGCTGCACCAGACGGGCGGTGGCGATGATCACCAGCTCGCTCTCCTGATTTTTGAAGCTGTTGCTGCCAAAGAAGGGGGCCAGCCCGGGGATCTCTCCCAGGAAGGGCAGTGCTTCGTTATTCTGGTTGCGATGGCTGCGCACCAAACCTGCCAGCGCAAAGCTCTGGCCGTCAGCCAGCTCGATGGTGGTGGTGGTACGACGCGTCTCGATGCCTGGTACCACGACACCGGCAATGGTGACGCTGTTCTCCCGGCTCAGGGTCGATACTTCCGGGGAGACCGTAAGGCTGATGCGATTGTTGTCCAGCAGGGTCGGCGTCAGCTCCAGCGAGATGCCGAACTTCTTGAACTCAATCTCGGGCCCGTTATCGCCGTTGCCAACCGGAAAGGGGAACTCACCGCCGGACATAAAGGTCGCCGCCTCTCCCGATTTGGCCGTCAGGTTGGGCTCGGCCAGTACATTGACCAGGCTGTTTTCCACCAGCGCATCGATGATGGCGTTGATGTAGACCACATCTTTCTTGCCGGTCCAGCTGCCTCGCTCCAGCGGCTTCGGGAAACGGTTACCCGGCGAGACACCCAACTGCAGATACTCACCCATAGCGCTCCAGCGCAGCCCCAGCTGTTCACTGGTAGTACGCTGCATCTCGACGATGCGCACCGATATGTTGATTTGATCCGATCCGGCCAGTCGCAGCTGGTTGATGACATTGGCGTACTGACCGCTGCCCCCACCGGCTACTGCTGCACCTTCATCCTGATTACCCGCCTGAGGCGAAGGGGCCATCACTGTACTCTGGGCGACGGATTGCGGTTGCAGTCCCTTGGCAAAGCCTTCCACCATGCTGAGGATTTCATGCGCCTGCAGCGGGCTGGTCACCTCTCCTGCCACTACGATGGCACCGCCCGACTCGCTAAAGGTGAGTCGACTCTGGGGGAAATGCTGACGGGCCAGCTGTTCAAGCGGTGCGAGATCAGCGGCTACGGTTACCCGATAGTGACCCAGGGTTCGGCCATCGAGGGCAGTCACCACCAGATCGGTGTTGCCCACCTTGCGGCCATAGATCAGCAACTGCTGATCAGAGGGGCTGTGCACTCTGACCAACTCCGAATTGGCCACAAATGCATCCAGCACAGGTTCATCAAAATTGAGCAGGGTGGATTGCTCGGGAGTGAGCGTCAGGCTCTCGGCGGCTGCGGCCCAGAGCGGCAGCATGGCGAGCAATATGGCAAATGTTCGCAACATCATTTCCTTTCTGTGTTGATTAGGGTTGACGGGTTCGGTCGTTACCGTCGCCATAACTGATCTTGACCCCATGACCTGGAATGGCTCTCGGGTTCTGGCCGCGAGCGACCTGTTCAGCCCATATCAGACTCCCCTCCGGCAGCGCCATCGCAGGGTTGCCCGCCGGTGCGCTCTGTGCCGAACGCAGTACCAGAGCCAGCTCTCCCAAGCGATGTGCCAGCAACAAGCGTGCTGCCGCCCGAGGGGGCAACTCGAAGGTCACGGCAACCTGGTCGAAGTTATCCTGTGCCGCAGGATTGCCGTTGAGCGCGGCGATATCGGTCACCTGGGCATCGATGGCCAGCAGCTTGATATCGGTCAGAATGATCTCGGCCGACTGATTGCTGGTTACCTCTGCCCCTTGGGCATTGTGTTGACGCGCATGCTTGCTGGTGAGGATCACATCCACCCGGTTACCGGGCCGGATCAGGCCGTGGCTGGCCGCCTCCCTCCCCAACGCCAGCGTCACCGCTCGCATGCCCGGCGCCATCATGGCGGAGAGATAGTGACTCTGCTCGGGACGAACCAGATCATCGGCAGAGACTATCTGGCCCGCCTCCAGCGTGCGGGTCACCAGACTCCCCTTGAGGACCTTGGTATCGGTAAAACCAAACAGAAAGAGACCCGGCAGGTTCCTCTCTTCGGCTTCGGGAAGGGCTTGCCAGTGCAGATCTTCGGGATGGATGAAAGAACCGGCCTGCACCCGATGAGCGGCAACCAGTACTTGGGCCACCCGATCCGGCGCTAACGATTCTGCGGGCTGATCCCGTGGGGATGCACCGCTCTGCGGCGCAGGTTCAGCTGGCCACAAGGTAGCCAGCATCGCCGCCAGCACCAGCAGTGCAGCGATAAGCAAAAAGAGTTTCTTCATAAGGTGTGACTACATAAATAGAGGTGTGGTCAGAGCTGCCGCCCAGAGGATGGCAAACCCATAAGGCACAGTAGTTGGATTGGGTGAAGGGCACAGGCGGCTATGGATCAAACACACCAGGCTGAGCAGGCCACCGGAGAACACCATCAACAGCAATAATTCGGGCCATTGCTCGCCTGCCCCATAGAGGCAGACCGCCAGCAACTTACTGTCCCCGGCGCCACACCAGCCTCGGTGATAGGCAACCAGCCCCAGCAGCAAGGTCAGTATGGCCAACACCAGTGACAGCGGATTGAACGGCAACAACCAGCCAACCCAGAGAGCCAGTACCAGCACCGCCAGATTGGGGATCCGCCGTTCGAACAGATCACTGACCAGACACCCGCAGGCCATCAGTATGGCGAGCCATTGCCCCCACGCCATCACTTGCCAGCCGCGTCCATATTCAACCCGGCAACAATGGCGGTGAACTTCTCTTTCAACGCCGTGATGAAGATCCCGTCCGAGCCAAATATGGCCAGGATCCCGGCCGCCAACCCGGCAGCCAGGATGCCGTACTCAATGGCCGTGGCACCGCTTTCATCCTTCAGGTAGTCACGAAGGTAATCCCAAACTCGCATCGTCATTTTTTGTCCCTGTTTTTTTATGCCTGAAATTAAACAACGACAAGATGATATTGAGATCGCAAACGAGAATCAATATCATTATCGCAAAATGAAATAATTCGCAGAGTGAATTTGCCAATCTAACGAAGTTAACAGCAAAAGCATCTGCAATGAGTTTCATTTATGCGCTAAAAACCGGACTTGGCAGATTAATAATCTAAACAACAATAACGGAGTCGAACGTGTTCAGGACAACGAAACCACTGCTGTTGCTCCTTTGCTGTGCCACATTGCTGGCATGCAAGGCAGAGCTGGGCAGCCCCGATCAGGCGGGAAATAACGCAAGCAACAGCGGAGGAAGCGGTAGCAACCAGCAACCCACCACACCGGATAGCGGAAGTGGCAACAACCCGGGCACAGCTGGAGGTACTGCCAGCGGAGGAAGCACCAGCAGTAGCAGCGGAGGGAGCTCAGGTAGCGGCTCGGGAACAACGTCACCAGACCAATCGGGCCAACCAACAACGGGGACAACACAGCCCGCCCCACCCACCTCGCTGGATCTGGCCGGCGCACTGCCGTTGACTCACGAACAGGGTGGGCAATTTGATATTCAGCTCTGTGCCGACAAGGTCTGCGTCACCCAGAGCACTCAGGCTGATGGCAGTTTCGGCTTCAAACTGAAATTGAGCCAATGGCCACAAGACAAGGCGCTGCACCTTGTCGCCAGCCACCGTCAGAACAGCACGCTATCCCTCAGCAGTGAATTGCCAACGCTGACACAACTGCTTAAACAGGATCAAAACGGGGATGGCATCATCACCGAGCAAGAGAGTCCTCGCCTGCACCTCTCCCCCATGCCGCTGGCATATCAGAGCATCATGGCGGCGCTGCAAAAGCAGGAGGGAAAACAGGATGTCTCTAGCCAGCTCTTCAGTGACCCTCATCTCAATCACCGTTTTGCCCGAGATCTCACCGCCTTGCTGCAGTTGACCCTGAACGGCGATATGCCGAACCCGGCTCAGCAGCTCGGTGAGTTGGCAACTGCACTGGTCAGCCAGCAACAGTCCAACCCGACATCCACCCTGTTTGAACACCTGACGACACTGGCCAGCAGCCAAGGCACAACATTACCTGACGACGCCGAAGCCCGGCTGAACGATGCCCTCGCTGCCATGGAGAAACTGGATACCCGTACAGCGACCTACCAGCTGCTCACCACCTTCTACCCACAGCGCAAACTGACCTTGCTGGGACAATTCCCCTCTCGTCTGAGCGAAGCATCGGTATCGGTAGAGATCGGTGCCAAACCCAACCACGATGGGCTCAATGCCCACTATTTCAAACCCGAACGCCCCATTCGGCCACAACGGCTTGCAGTGATGGCCCAGAGTGGTCAGATGCAAGAGTCTCTTCCTATCAAGCAGGGCAACCAGTACAGCATCACTCTCACGCTCGCTGACCTCAACAACAGCTTCGCCAGTTGCAAACCGGGCAGCAGCGAGACCAGTGATGATCTGATGGAAGACACCCTGACCCTGGTGGTACAGGATGCCAAGAGTGAGGTGGAACTGCGCTCGGTGCTCGGCTCTTTCTGCGAGCTGGTCAAGCGCGATGAAAATCGCGATGGCATGCTTGGCGCCAACGAATACCCGCGCCTCAATGTGGGCTATACCACCACGGCGCAGTGGGCTCTGCTGCTCAAAACCACACTCAGTGCCGGCATGGGCTCTTTCCTGGACTGGCAAGCCTGGACCCTGGCTGAGCTGGATCAAAAACTCAAGGCACTACCGAGGCATCAGGTTGAGCTACTGGCAGCCATGGTTGCCCTGCAGGCCGAGGGGGAGCTCTGGCAGCAACCTGTCAACCTGATCGAGGGCACTGATTTTCGCCAGCAACTGCTGAGCTGGCTGGAGATCAACATGGCCAATGAATATTCAACCGTGTCCCGCAACAATCAGATACCGGACCTGTTCAAACTGGAAACCACCATCGCCGAAAATAGCGGGCTGGGCCCCCTGTTGAATGCCAATCCAGACAAGAACATCTCCCATATCATCAAGGCGGCGGCCGGTCTGATCCGCAACTCGGAAAGCGATGCTCTTCTCTATCCCGGAACCAGCACAGCGGGTAGCTGGCTCACCCCCTACCCCAACAGCCCCATATCCCCCGTCTGTCAGCGCGAGGTGTTGTCAGATCAAGTGATCGGCCTGGCTATTCTGGGTCAGGGCCGTGATCAGGATGGCAGCCACTGGGTCACCCTCGGCTGGCAACCCCAGGAGGGAGTGAGTCAGTATCGAATTGGCTGGGGGAAAACCCCGTTTGAACATATTGAAAACGCCGAACAGCAAAACATCAGCCAGCAGACTCGCATCACCCTCAAGGGTCTCCCTCACTATCAGGACTACCAGATAAGAGTGATGAGCGAGGGTGGCACCATCAGTGCCCCACTGACCTACCGAGCCGGGCAGTTGCATGTGGCCGATACCCGTATCACCCACAGCATGGGGCTGGATGATGGCAAGCGTGGCCGGGACCTGGATAGCCGCTGCGATCCCTTGAGTGGACAAGCGGTCAACAGCAATCTGGATGGAGTGCTCGGCGCTCGCTACATCAAGCTGGACAACCGGGGAGAACCGCTGCCACGCCAGGATCTCTCCTACAAACAGATGCCGTTTGCCTGCGTGGCCGACGCCCTGAGTGGGCTGGTGTGGGAGACCAAGGTACAACACAAGGATGGCGAATCTTCCCTGCACGATGACAAAAGCCTGTTTGCCTATGACGATATCCAGAGCAACAACGCCTTCAACGGCAGCTGCTATGACCCGCAAAGTGGTGCTCTGGCCAGTGACCGCAGCCGCTGCAACCTGAAACGCCAGATAAGCCAGGTCAACCAGAGCAAGCTATGCGGCCTCTCCAACTGGCGCGCCCCCAGCCAGCAGGAGTTCTACGGCATCATGACCCTGACCCGGGATAACCCCATTGCCCTCGACACCCGCTACTTCCCATTCAATTCAGGACTATCTGTCACTTATGGTCAGTGGAACGCGGTAGAGACGATCTTCTACGGCTTCTGGACCTCGGATGTGATGCCGGTCAGTCGCCCCATCGGCACCTGGGAGAAAGATGACGGGGGGCCAGATGCTTACCAGGTTCGCCCAACTACCCAGCTACGTGGCAGCATTGCCCGCCAGTATCAACCCCACCACGTCATGCTGGTGAGCGATGGCTTCCAGGTCACAGGAGAATAAAATGCACCACTCTCTCTTCCCTCTATTACTAACTGCCGCCCTGTTGCCAGTAGCAAGCCAGGCCCGTGTATGTCTGCCTGGCTATCAGGACGATAATACCCGTTTCGTTAGCGAACTGATCGACACGGCCGAAGGCAAGCTGCAGGTGGTCAACGACAAAGCCACCGGTCTGCAGTGGCTCTACTGCCCCTACGGCCAACAAGTCAGTGATAATGGCTCTGGCTGTGAAGGCATGCCTGAGGTGATCAACAGCAGAGCAAACCCGAGTGACAACCCCTTGATGACCATCATCATGCAGGCCAACGACCGGCTGAACACCCCTGCACACCCTTGGCGGGCCCCAGACATCAAGGAGCTGTTTACCCTCTACAACCCTCAGTGCCAACCTGGTACCTACAGCGCAGTGGGCTTTCCAGACCCTCAGCTGGCCGCAGATACTGAAACCCTCAAACAGCGTGCGTGTGAAGCCAGATATGATCCGGTGACCAATGAATATATTGAGCCGACTGAAGAGCAGGCACAGGCTTGCAACAAGCTCACCGAGCAAAGCAATGCCTTAACCATGATCCAGTTTATTTCAGACAGTTCCTCCGGAGATGGATACAACTACCTTCAGTTCGAACCATCACATGAAGTGTTTAATGAAGGCGGTTACAGTGCACCTATGCTTAGGCTCGTCAGGCCAACCCCGAACCACAGTGAATGACGCCGTACTGGCCAAAGGGGGTTAACTCCCTTTGGCTATTTTTGCCTTGGCTTTTTACTTCCGCCAAGGGAGTAGGTATGATTCGGCCAGCGTAAAAAGACTTGAATGGATGATCTGAACTCGATATGCGGATGAAACACCTGATTGCCGCGGCTTTGACCGCCCTCACCCTCTCCGGTTGCAGCCTGGTCTATCGTATCGATATTCCCCAGGGCAACTATGTGGAACAAAAACAGGTCGACAAACTGCGCCAGGGGATGACCCGCGAGCAGGTCAGCTATGTACTGGGAACCCCCATGCTGCGCGACGGCTTTGACCCCAACACCTGGTACTACCTCTATGAATTCCAGCCAGGCCACGGCGACAAGGAGCGCAAAGAGCTCACCGTCACCTTCGCCAATGACAGGCTGACCACAGTGACGGGTGACTTCCCGCTGCCAGCAGCTTTCAATACCCCGCTCTGATATCCCGCAAAACCGGCCTCGCGCCGGTTTTGTTTTATCCAGCCCCGCGTTATGCATCCTGCCCGTGATCCTGTCAGGGGATACAGTGTCATCTCCCCCATTGCAGCTACCCGCAAATTGCCTGATGCTGATGAGCAGCCACCATGGCATCAACACCATCGAATGACACAGGGAGAATCCCCATGAGCCGGATCCTGATTGCCGGGGCCAGCGGCCTGATCGGTCGCGAACTGGTGCAGCAACTGCCTGCCGAACATGAACTGACCCTGCTCTGTCGCAAGCCGGGCAAGGAGGCGCACCACTGGCTGCCGGTCAATTTTGATGATCTGGCCAGCGTCACCCTCTCCCGCCCGGTCGATATCGCCTTCTGTGCCCTCGGCACCACACGTAAGGAGGCTGGCTCTGCCGAGGCGTTTCGCCGGGTCGATCTCGACTATGTGGTCGCCTTTGCCGAACTGGCCCGCCGCCACGGTTGTCAGCGGCTCATCGTGGTCTCGAGCATGGGGGCCAGTGCATCGTCCCCGGCTCTCTATCCGCGAACCAAGGGAGAGATGGAGCAGGCACTGCTAGCTCAATCCTGGCCACGGCTCGCCATCGTACGGCCCGCCATGTTGCTCGGGGATCGCCAGCCACCGCGCCTCTCCGAGCAGATTTTTCAAACCATCTACCCGCTGTTTCGGCCGCTGCTGGTGGGCAAGCTCACCCGCTGGCGCGCCATCGAGGCCAGTCAGGTGGCCCGCGCCATGATCGCCCTCTCGAAACTGCCCGCCGGGTGCGAGATTATCGAAAACGAGCAACTGCTGGCCCTCTGAACCCGGCCTTCCCCACTACTTAAGCTCTATGCCGTAAAAACAGCAGGGCAAGCCAATTGGCTTGCCCTTTGTCTATCTGTTGGCGTGATACACCCCAACCACCTCTTGCCACTATTGACTGCCGTCGGTGGTCAGGACGAGCGCCATCAACCGCGGATATGGTCGATAAAGGCGTCGATCTGCTCGCGAGTGCAGGCGGGGTTCATAAAGACTGCCTTTTCCCCAGCGATGTAGGAGTACTTGCCGCGGGCGTCATAGTCGGAGTGGGCCACCGCCTCCACCCAGTTGGTGTAGAGCCCCACCTTGCCACGCCCCTTGAACAGGCTGCGGTGATAGTCGGTGTTGCGCTGCAAGCGCGCCTTGTAGGCGGGATCGCTTGAGCGGGCCAGCTCGAAGGCGAACTCGGCCTCCGGATCGCTCACCCACTCGGGGTTGTAGATCTTGAAGCCGACACTCGGCCCCTGATTCTCCTGCGCCACCAGCTTGACGTTGCCCAGCTGGCTTAACCGGAAGCGGAAGTAGTTGGCATTTTGCAGGCAGTGGGCCAGCACGGTGCGATACCCCTCGACCCCCATATAGTTGAGCGCAGCATAGGCACCAAACAGACCGCTCGCGCCGCGGGAACACTCGATGGTGGATTGCAGGTGGGTCTGGCCCTGAATGTCCCGCTCGAAGTAGGAGAAGTTCTCCGGGTCATTCTCCATCGCCTTGAGGTCATCCTGCTCCTTGAGCATCACCAGACTGGAGGTGTAGGGCACATAGCCCCACTTCTGGAAGTCGACGGTAAAGGAGTCGGCATATTTGAGCTCGGCAAAGCGCGCCACGTTGCGCTCGACCCCCGCCAGAGTGGCGCTGTTGATGGCGAGCGGGTTGGCGGCAAAGTCGTAACCCAGGAAGAAGATCATCGACCAGCCGATGGCGGCATCGACGTGGATATGGGGCTTGATCGCCACCTCGAACTGCTCGCAGAGGCGATTGCGCAGCTCGAATACGGGTTTCACCTGATCCACCCCGAAAGTGTCGGTAGTGCCCATGGTGAGCATGATGGTGGGCACCACGTGTTTCAGGGCAAAACAGGCGGTCAGGGTGCGCTCGAGGTGGTCGAGATCGATGTCGTTGTTCTCGCCGACCTGAATGCGGATGGTCTTGTTCTCGATGTCCACCCCGAGCAGGGAGAGGTTGGTAATGTTGGAGTAGTGACCGCCCTGGGAGTTGATGATGCGGTAATCCTGGTAGTGGCCGAGCCCCTTGTGCTTGGCTTCCGGCAAGGTTTTGCGAATGCCGAGCAAGTAGCCATAGAGGTTACAGAAGGTCCCCCCCTGGGTGAAGATGCCGGTGGCGCGAGCCGGGTCGTAACCCGCCAGCAGCGCAATCTGGCGCACTACCTTCTTCTCCAGCTCCTCGGCCACTCCGGCATATTCGGAGTAGACCAGATTGGGGTTGGCCAGAATACCCATCTGGGCGCCATAGATAGCGGGGTCCGCCGACATGGTGATGACGTTCTCGACGCTGGAGGGGTTCTCCCAATCCTTCGACAGAGCGGCGGCAAACAGCAGCTCGGCCATGGGCTCGCTCGGGGTGCGCATGGTGGCGGGCACCGGCATGGTCTCGCAGAGATCGGCCAGGCGGGCGCGGCCATCAGGCCAGGCATTCAAACGGGCATCGGGAGCCAGGCCACGGGCCCGAAATTCATTGAGGGAGGCAAATCCGGGTTCGCGAAAAACGGGCCAGAGATCGGGATTGCGCGAGAAAAAGTTGGCTTTGACTGTGGCGAAACGGGCGGAAAAATCGGGGTGGAC
Source organism: Aeromonas sp. JL9 (assembly GCF_024436075.1). Taxonomy (NCBI): domain Bacteria; kingdom Pseudomonadati; phylum Pseudomonadota; class Gammaproteobacteria; order Aeromonadales; family Aeromonadaceae; genus Aeromonas; species Aeromonas sp. JL9. The sequence continues at coordinate 50,158 of NZ_JANFNV010000016.1, forward strand.
GGCATTGACGCTTTCGTCTTGCAGATAAACTAAGTCACTCATTTTTATACCATTAGTACAGCAAATGTGCGGCCGTTATACCCCTGTACCAGCGGGGCCGACAGTGACAATATCTAATGGCCTACCCTACTTTTTGTCATGTATCAGCCATCACAAGGGCTGGCAAAAAGGCGCCTTTGAGGCGCCTCTTTATATTTCGTGATCTTGCTCCCATCCTGGCTGACAGCGCCCTCACTAACGGACCGCCATCAGCACAGCGCCCCCTCAACGCAGGCAGGTCAACAGCCACTCGGCAAACTCCCCCAGCTCGCTCTGCTGCTGCGGGAAAGCCGCCAGCCAGGGCTGCAGACACGCGGCGACAGCGTCCGGTCGATAGCCGCAACCCGCCAGTTCGGCCGCCAGCAGATCAAACGGGGCCGGCTCCAGAGTATCGCTAAAGAGCTGCGCCCGGGTGATAACCCCCTTCTCCACATCAAAGTGCAGCTCCACACCGCCCCAGCTGAACCGCTCCTCCAGCAGATGGCTGAACGCCGGAGCATGGCCATAGTTCCACTCCCAACTGCGCTGGCGGGCGAAGGTCTCGGCAAAGCCCGGCAGATCCGGCATCTGCTCGGGGGAGATATGCTCGGGCTCAACTCGCGCACCGTAATGGTGGAAAAAGGCCTCGACCAGCGCCTCGCTCACCTGTTGATGGTCGATCCCCGGCAACAGTTCGCACAGATTGGCCACCCGGCTGCGCACCGAGGTGATCCCCTTGGCCGCCAGCTTCTTGGGGTCGGGGTTGAGGTAGTTGGCGAGCCGGCCGAGATCGGCATCCAGCAGCAGGGTGCCATGGTGGAACCCGCGATCCAAAGTCTCCCTGTAAGCCGACCCCGATACCTTGCGCTCCCCGTCCGGGGTCGCCACCAGCAGATCGTTGCGACCGGAGGCAAACGCCTCGATCCCCAATCCCTTGAGCCCGTTCAGCACGATGGCGGTGGAGACACTCTTGTCATACTCCGGCTTGCCCGCCATAAAGGTGAAACAGCTGTTGCCAAGGTCGTGGAACACGGCGCCACCGCCACTGCTGCGGCGGGCCAGGGTGACCCCGTCCTCTTCCATGCGGCGGGTGTTGCACTCCTTCCACGGATTCTGGGCACGACCGATCACCACGGTATTGGCGTTGCGCCAGAGGAACAGCACCCGCTGGCCGGGGTCCATCTGACGGAAAATGCACTCCTCAACGGCCAGATTGAACAGGGGATCGTGAGAGTCGGAGACAAGCAGACGCAAGCGGGACATAAAAAGACCTTATCCGGAACTGGGGACAGCATGATAACACTGACGGGGTACCATCACTGAGCCATCGCACATTAACCGGTGCGCAGCAGCCGCGACACATTTGCGTCACACCTGACCACCCCATAAAAGTATCTATTGATATAACGACACAACTTGACGTGCAACCACGGAAAAAATGCAGTTTAGCCACAATGATAAAAATAAAGACGGGAAAAAGTGGCTAGAATGCGACCACTTCGATAGGCCATATGACTCTCTTATTGGTCACATAACTTGCAAAAAAACGGCATGTATCCATCCCGTGTGATGAACGACACAAAAATGACTTTCCAATCCCCCTATACCCCCTTGCAAACGCCTTTTCTCCCCTTGCAGGTGACACAAAATTGCTTGAATCTAGCCTAGACACCGCTCCCGAGAGAAACGTTGTATGACGGAGAACGCAGCCCCCCGCCAGCCCCTCAGCTGGTTTCTGCCAATGCTGGTCGGTATGGTCATCGCGACCCTGACCTCTCCCCCCGTGCGAGCCGGCGAGCAGGTCATCGTCCAGTTGCCGTGGCAACACCAGTTTCAGTTTGCCGGTTACTACGCGGCCATCGCCAAAGGGTTTTATCGGGAGGCCGGTCTGCACGTCACCCTGCGCGAAGCGGACTCCCGCACCGATGTGGTCAGCGAGGTGCTCTCGGGAAAGGCCCATTTTGGCATCAGCGGCAGTGATCTGCTGCTGGATCGGGCTGCCGGTCGTCCGGTGGTGGTGCTCGCCGCCCTGCTGCAGCACTCGCCGCTGATCCTGCTCACCCTGGATCGGCCAGATATTCGCAACCCGGCCGATCTGGCCAACAAGCGACTGATGCTGGAGCCAGGCTCCAACGAGCTGCTGACCTACCTTTCCCACCAGACCCGCAGCCGCGACTGGGTCACCCTCCCCTACAAACAGGGGATACAGGCACTGCTGGCGGGCAAGGTGGATGCCATCAGCGCCTACAGCACTACCGAGCCCTTCTATCTGCAACAAAAAGGGATCCCCTATCGGGTCTTCAGTCCGCGCACCATCGACTTTGACTTCTACGGCGACAACCTGTTTACCTCCGAGCGGGAGCTGATCACCCGACAGGATCGGGTCTACGCCTTCCAGCAGGCCAGCCTCAAGGGGTGGCGCTATGCGATGGACAACCCCGAAGAGATGATCAACCTCATCATGGAGCAGTACCCGACCGGGGCTGGCCGTGAACAGCTGGAGTTCGAGGCTCGTGAAACCAGAGCGCTGATGCAGCCGGATCTTGTCGAACCGGGTTATATGCAGCAGGAGCGCTGGCTGCAGATCGCCAAAACCTATCTGGAGGCGGGCATGCTCACGGTATTGCCCAACCTCGACCGCTTTATCTACGACCCGGCGCAGGAGCGGCTGCGCCAGCAACGACTGCTGCTCGACAAGAGCGTGGCGGTGGCCATGCTTATTACCTTTACCCTGATGACCCTGCTCGGCATCTTCTTGCACCTCTATCTGCGCCTGCGTGAGGAGGCGCGGGATCGCCAGCGGCTGACCCGTGAACTGGCCCAGAGCGAACAGCACTATCGCTTCGTGGCGGAGAACAGCGCAGATGTGATCTGGACCATGGATGCCGCCAGCTTGCGCTTTCGCTATGTCAGCCCGGCCATCGCCCCCCTGAGCGGCTACGAGGCCCCCGAGCTGTTTGCCCTGCCCCTCAAACAGCTGCTGCCGGATGCCTCAAGGAAACTGCTGCGTGAGGAGATCTCCGCAACCCTGGAGGCATGGCAACGGGGAGAGCATGACCAGACCCGCCGGGTCATTCGCACCCAACTGCGCCACAAGGATGGCCATCTGGTGGCCACCGAAACCATCACCACCCTCCATGGCAACCACAATGCCCAGCCGGAGGCGATCCTCGGGGTCACCCGGGATATCACCGAGCGGGCAGCACGGGAGGAGATGATGCGCCGTCTCGCCTTCTACGACCCCCTCACCGGGTTGCCCAATCGCCGCTTGCTGCAGCAACGGCTCAAGGAGCTGATGGAGCAGGAGACGCCCCGTCCGCTGGCATTGATGTTTATCGATCTCGATCACTTCAAGCCGATCAACGACACCTTCGGCCATGAGACCGGGGATATTCTGCTCAATATGGTGGCCGAGCGGATGAGCCACTGCGTGCGCAAACAGGATCTGGTGGCACGGCTGGGGGGCGACGAGTTCGTTATCTTGCTGCCGGAGAGTGGCGACGAAGTGCTGGCGGTGGCCGACAAGCTGCACCAGCAGCTGCGCCATCCGTTCCAGCTGGAGGGGCAGGAGCTGCTCATCTCCAGCAGTATCGGGCTGGCGCTCTATCCCGAGCACGGGGAGGATGCCAAGACGCTGATGCACCACGCCGATCAGGCCATGTATCAGGCGAAGAATCGCGGCCGCGGCCGGGTCTGTCTCTTTACCGAGGGCCTTGATCCCGCGCAGGGCGCCCTGCTGTGGCAACCCGGCCACGAGTGCGGTCACCCGCGCATCGATGCCGAGCATCGCCAGCTCTTCGTATTGACCAACCGGCTGCTGGAGCGGATGAAAGATCAGCACGAGGCTCCTGCCCCGTTTCTGGAGAGTCTGGAGAGCCTGTTCGACATGGCCCGCCATCACTTCGCCTTTGAAGAGCAGATGCTGGCGGAGATCGACTATCGGGAACTCATCAGCCACCGTCAGGATCACCAGCGCCTGCTCAACAAAGCGAGCCAACTGCTGCACGCCGCCAAAGCGGGGACGCTGGGCAACGACGAGCTGCTCAACTTCATCATTCAGGAGCTGGTGGTCGGCCACATGAGTCAGGCGGATCGCCGCTACTTCCCCCTGTTCAGATCTGAGCGCAGCGTGCCGATTGCGGAGGTGGTCACCTAGTCCCCCCTGTTCAGACCCGAGCGTAACGCGCTTCTTGCGGAAGAGGCGATCTAGTCACCGCGCAGGGCAACTACTGGGTCAAGACGCACTGCCCGCAGCGCAGGAGCGACCCCGGCCAGCAGGCCAACCAGGGCGCTGCAACCAAGCGCCAGCAGCAGATAGAGAGGATGGAGGCTGAGCGGCAAGCCCGCCGCCAGCAGGGTGAGCAGCAGTTTGAGCCCGCCGAGCAGGGCCAGTCCCATGGCCCCGCCCAGCAGCGCCAGCACCACGGCTTCGAGCAGGAACAACAATAGAATGCGCCGCTGTGGGCAACCCAACGCCATCAGCAAGCCCACTTCGGGGATCCGCTCCTGCTGGGCGATGCTCATGATGCTGAAGATACCGACCGCCCCGATCAGCAGCGAGATAATGCCGAGCCCGCCAACCGCCAGCTTGATGATGGAGAGTATCTTGTCGAGGCTGGTCAGCATGTCCTGCTGGGAGGTGAGGGTGAAATCCTCGGCGCCGTGGCGGGCGATCAGCAGCCGCCGGATCTGAGCGGTGATCTCGGCCTCCGTCTGCCCGGCGCGATAGATGACATCGATCTCCTGCAGCCCCTCCTTGTTGAACAGCGCCTGGGCGTGAGCGGCGGGCAGATAGATCATGTCGTCCAGATCAAAGCCGAGAAATTGCCCCTTGGGGGCCAGCACCCCGGCCACCCGAAAACGGCGATCACCGGCGCGCAATAGACTCCCAGGCGCATCGCCACCGGGAAACAGCTCAGCCGCCACCTTGGCCCCCAGCACCGCATAGGCGCGGGGCATGGCACTGTCGTCCGCGGGCAGAAAACGCCCCTGCACCAGGGTGAGTCGCCAGCCGGAGAGTGCCGCCGGACCTGTGCCCAAAATGGCGGTGCTGCGGGTGAGCCCGCGGCTGCGCACCTCCCCTTGCCCCTGCACCACAGGGAGCGCCGCCTCTACCCCTGCCAATCTGGCGAGGGCATCGGCGTCCTCCAGCAGCAGGGGACGACTGCTGGAGAGGATACCGGGCGGGCCGCCGGCGGTCTCTGTCTTGCCCGGGGTCACGGCGATCAGCCGGGTGCCAAATTGGGAGAAGCTGTCGAGCAGATAGAGCCTGAGCCCCTCGCCGATGCCGGTGAGCAGGGTCACCGAAGCGATCCCGATGGCTATCCCCAGCGCCGACAGCAGGCTGCGACTGCGCCCCGCCAGCAAGGCACTCCAGAGCCAGAACAACAGATCAGCGGCGCGCATCAGCCACCGCTCCATTGCCCGCTGCGCAGGCTGCTGACCGGATCTTGCCGTGCCGCCCGGGAGGCGGGCAGCCAGCTAAAAAACAGCCCGGTCAGCAGGGCCGCCGGTATGGTGCAGAAGGTAGCGAGCAGAGGGACCGCCGCCGGAAATCCGGGCCAAATCACTCCGGCGAGGGCAACCAGGGCGTAGCCCAAGACCGTTCCAAACAGCGCGCCACTGCCGCTTAGCAGCAGCGCTTCCCACAAAAACAGCTGGCGGATCTGGCGACTGTCGGCCCCCAGCGCCTTGAGCAGGCCGATCTCGCCGGTGCGCTGGCGGGTGCTGATCAGCGCCAGATTCATCATCATGATGCCGGAGACCAGCAGGCTGATGGCGCCGATGCCGGCAACGGCCAGGGTGAGGGTCGAGAGAATGGTGGAGAAGGTAGCCAGCATGGCGTCACGGCGCACCACGGTCACATCGAGCACCCCGTGGCGCCCCTGCATCAGCTGCTCCAGTCGCTTGACCAGCGGCGGCACCGCTTGCCCCGCCAGCGGCTGGATCAGCAGCCGAAACAGCCCCTCGGTATTAAACAGCCGCATGGCGCTACCGACCGGGATCAGCGCGGCTTCGGCCATGTCCATCCCCAGATTGCTGCTCTGGCTGGTGAAGACCCCCACCACCCGAAAGCGGCGATTGTCAAAACGCAGCCACTGTCCGACCGGATCGACCTGACCGAACAGCTCACGGGCCACCTTGGCCCCGAGCAGAACGGCCGGGCGATCCTCTGCGGGATCCCCCGGCAGCCAGCGGCCGGAGAGCAGCTCCAGCCCGTGGGTATCGCGCAGCCCGTTGCTGCTGCCAAGCAGCATGGTCTGGCGCAGCCGCGCCCCCTGTTTGGCCTCGGCAAAGCCCATCACCAGCGGCACCAGCCGCACGTTTGGCTGGTGCTGGCCAAGGTAGTGCATGTCATCGAGGGTGATCTGCCGCAGACTGTTGCCGGTGACCGGCGGCAGCCCGCCGGTGGTCTCCTTGCGGCCTGGGAACATCACCAGCAGATCCTTGCCAAGGGAGCTGAACTGGTCGGCCACATAGCGCCTCGCCCCCTCCCCCAGCGCGGTGAGCAGCAGCACCGAGGTGACGCTCAGACTCACCGCCAGGATCAAGACCAGCGCCCGTGAGCGCTGGCGCAGCAGGGCCACGGCGGCAAAGCGGATCACATCGGGGCGCCGCATTCAGCCACCGCCGCTATCAATGTTGATGCGGCCATCGTTCATCAGGATCCGCCTGCCCGCCCGATCACCGAGGCGCGGGTCGTGGGTTACCACCACCAGCGTGATCCCCTGCTCCCGGTTGAGCTCCTCCAGCAGGGTAATCACCTCCTCCCCGGAGCGGGAGTCGAGATTGCCGGTGGGCTCGTCGGCCAGGATCAGCCGCGGCGCCATTGCCATGGCCCGGGCGATGGCTACCCGCTGACGCTGACCACCGGAAAGCTCGGCAGGGCGGTGTCCGGCCCGGTTCTCCAGCCCCAGCTCCCCCAGCAACTGCTGGCTTCGGCGATGGCGCTCGGCGGGGGCGATCCCGCACAGCATCAGCGGCAACTCGACGTTTTCACGGGCGGTGAGGCGGGAGATGAGGTGAAACGACTGGAACACGAAGCCGATGCGATGGCCGCGCAGCTGGGCCAGCGCCGGCTCTGACAGGGTGGCGGTATCCTCCCCTCCCAGCCAGTAACGCCCCTCATCGGGCCGATCCAGCAGCCCCAGCACATTGAGCAGAGTCGATTTGCCGGAGCCAGAGGGGCCCATCACCGCCAGATACTCCCCCTCGGCAACCCGCAGGGATACGCGATCGAGGGCGGCCACCTCGCTCCCACCCAGAGTGAAACGACGGCTGACGGCATCAAGGCGAATGAGATCACTCATCCGTCTGCTCCGTGGTGGCGCTGAAAGGGCCCTCCCCGACAATCTGTCCGGGCTGGGCTGCCAGCCGATCACCGGCGGCGAGCCCCTCGGCCACCTCAATCCAGTTCCAGTTCTCCACGCCCCAACGGGGCACCACCCGCACCAGCTTATCCCCTTCCAGCCGCAGCACACTGCCATCGTCGGCCCGGCTGCTGGCCGCTACCCGCAGCACATCGGTGGCGCGGGTCACCTCGACCTCAAGGTCGGCACTGTAGCCAATGAGCAGGGGGACATCGGTGGGCAGGGCAGTGAGTGCAGCCTCCACCTCCACGGTGCGGGCCTGCTTCTCCAGCTCCTTCACATAGGGGGCGATGCGGGTGACGGTGGCGGCAAAATCACGCCCGGGCATGGCGTCGAGCAGCACCCGAGCCTGCTGGCCCACCTTGAGGCGGGCAGCATCCACCTCATCGATGGGGGCTGAGACATACAGACACTTATCATCGATAAGATCGATCACCGGAGGCATGGCGACCCCAGGCGGTGAGGGGGTCATGTATTCGCCCAGCTTGCTGTTGACCTCCGCCACCACCCCGGCAAACGGCGCCAGCAGGCGACGCTCGCTCAAGCGAGCCTCCACCTGGGCGACCTGCGCCTCGTCGACCCGCTCCTGCTGACGGGATGCCTGACAGACATAGCGGCGGGTATCGGCCAGATTCTGGGCCTGCTCAGCGAGGGTGCGGGAGGTGAGATTTTTGGCCAGCAAGGTGGCCAGCCGGTTGGCCTCCCGCTCGTAGTAGGCCGCCTCGCTGCAACGCTCCTCGCGCTGGGTCTTGCCAAGGGCCTGCTGGGCACGGGCACGGGCAAGATCGGCGTGAATGTCGTCACTCCAGAGGGTCAGCAGCAGATCTCCCTGCGCCACCCGCTCCCCAGCCTTGACGGCGATCTGCTCCACCACGCCGCCTCCGGGCAGACTGAGCCCGGCCCGCTGACACGACTTGATGGTGCCAGCCCGGGTGTTGACCACAGTGACCAGCACATCCCCCCGCCCGACCTCAGCCAGCCTGATCGGCGTCGGCTGCGGTCGCCACCACCATGCTGCCGCAGCCACCGCTACCACGGCGCCACTTCCCCACCACAACCAACCTCTCTTCATCGCGCATCCTTTCGCTAGTGACTCCCGTCATGAGCGTCGGGAGAGCAGGGCATAATAGAGCAAGGGTATCACCACCAGGGTGAGCAAAGTGGAGACCAGGATCCCGAAAATCAGGCTGATGGCCAGTCCGTTGAAGATGGGATCATCGAGGATAAACAGGGCCCCGATCATCGCTGCCAGCGCCGTCAGCATGATGGGTTTGGCCCGCACCTGCGCCGCTTCGATCACCGCCTGCTCGAACGCCACTCCGGCGCTGCGCTGCTGCTCGATAAAGTCCACCAGCAGGATGCTGTTGCGTACGATGATCCCGGCCAAGGCGATCATCCCGATCATCGAGGTAGCGGTAAACTGGGCCCCCAGCAGGGCGTGGCCCGGCATCACCCCTATGATGGTGAGCGGAATGGGAGCCATGATGATGAGTGGCACCAGATAGGAGCGGAACTGGGCCACCACCAGCAGATAGATGAGGATCATCCCCACCCCGTAGGCGATACCCATGTCGCGGAAGGTCTCGTAGGTGATCTTCCACTCACCGTCCCACAACAGCGCCACCTCCCCCAGCTTGTCGGGCTGCTGCACGTAATATTGGGGCAGGTCGATATCGGCACCGGCGGCAAACATGCCGTAGAGCGGGCTGTCGGTGTGGCCACCCATGTCGGCCACCACCATCACCATGGGCTGCATGTTCTTGTGCATGATATAGCTGGGGGCCACCTCATCACGGCGACTCACCAGCTCGGAGACCCGCACCAGCTGGCCGCTCTGGCTGCGCACCTTGAGGGCCAGCACACCCGCCAGATCCCGTTTGTCACCGGGAGCCAGTTCGATGCGGATCGGCACCGGATACTTGGCGCCGTGACCCTGCAGCCAGCTGGCATCCTGATAACCCACCCCGCCATTGAGGGTGTTCACCAGATCCCCAAGATCGACCCCGAGCAGGGCCGCCTTGCTGCGATCCACCACCAGCCGCCACTTGGGCTGCGGGTCGGTCAGATAGATATCCACATCCACCAGATCCGCCGTGGCCACAAAACGGGCCTGTACGGCGCGAGCGGCCGCTTCGCGGGCGGCCTGAGTCGGGCCATAGATCTCGGCAACGATGGGGGACCAGACCGGCGGGCCGGGGGGCACCTCTACCACCTTGAGGTTGCCCCCTGCCGCACTGGCGATGGCCTGCAGCGGCTCCCGAACCGACTGGGCAATCTGGTGACTGCTGCGATCCCGCTCATGCTTGTCCACCAGATTGACCTGAATATCCCCCACGTTGGCGCCGCTGCGGATAAAGTAGTGGCGCACCAGCCCGTTGAAATTGATGGGGGCGGCGGTGCCGGCGTAGATCTGGTAATCCTTCACCTCCTCCACCTTGGCAAGCTCCCGCCCGACCGCCAGCAGGGTGCGCTCGGTCTGCTGCAGGGTCGCCCCCTCCGGCATATCGAGCACCAGCTGAAATTCCGACTTGTTGTCAAAGGGGAGCATCTTGAGCACCACCCACTGCACCACCGGCATGGCGGTGGCGGCCCCGACCAGCAGCAACACCACCAGCCAGAGTTTGCGTCTGGCGCGCTTGGCGCCATCACCAATCAGGAAAGGGGTCATCAGCCGGTGAAAGAGGCCTGCCTTGGCCTCGCCGTGGGCACCGTGCGCCTCCCCCTTGAGTAAATGGCTCGCCAGCCAAGGTGAGAAGATAAAGGCCACTAGCAGGGAGATAAGCATCCCCATGCTGGCATTGATGGGGATGGGGCTCATGTAAGGGCCCATCAGCCCGCTGACAAAGGCCATCGGCAGCAGGGCCGCGATCACGGTCAGGGTCGCCAGTATGGTCGGCCCCCCCACTTCGTCCACCGCCCCCGGAATAAGATCCTTGAGCGCCCCCTTGCCCAAACCGCGATGGCGGTGGATGTTCTCCACCACGACTATGGCGTCATCCACCAAGATGCCAATGGAGAAGATCAGCGCAAACAGCGACACCCGGTTGAGGGTAAAGCCCCAGGCCCAACTGGCAAACAGGGTCAGCGCCAAGGTGATAACGATGGCAACGCCTACCACCAGCGCCTCGCGCCAGCCCATGCTCACCAGTACCAGCAGCACTACCGCCGTGGTGGCAAAAATCAGCTTGCCGATCAGGGTGTTGGATTTGGTCTCGGCGGTGACGCCGTAGTCCCGGGTCACCGTCACCTCGACCCCGGCAGGAATAAGCCGATTCTTGAGACTCTCGACCCGCGCCTCCACCCGCTTGGCCACATCGACCGCGTTCTGGCCCGGCTGTTTGCCGATGGCCAGGGTCACCGCCGGATAACTGGCTTGCCCCATCCCCATCCAGCTGCGCTTGGTCGGAGTCTCCTGACCCAGAGAGACCCTGGCCACATCCCCCAGATAGACCGGCTTGCCGTCGTGCAGCCCCACCACCAGTTCCCTAGCCTCCTGCTCGCTTTGCAGGAACTGCCCCACCTGCACCTTGATCTCACTGTTGTCCTGCTCGATAACCTGTGTCGTGCCCACCCGATTGGCGGCGGCAAGTCGCTGGCTCAGCTCACCCCAGCTGATGCCGTGGGCGCTGAGGGCCGCCGGATCCGGCATCACCCGCAGCACGGCGCTCTGACTGCCCAGCGTGTAGATATCGCGGGTACCGGGAATGCGCTTGAGTTCGGTCTCCAGCTCATGGGCGACCCGGGTCAGCTCGGGTGCCCCCAGTTGCTTGCTCCCCTCTTTGTTCCACTCTTTGCTCCATAAGGTCAAACTGACGATGGGGACATCGTCGATCCCCCGGGGTTTTACCAGTGGCTGACCGACCCCGATCCCCTGTGGCAGCCAATCGCGGTTGGACTCGAGCTGGTTGTTGAGATCGACGATGGCCTGCTCGCGGCTCACCCCCACCTTGAACACCACCACCAGCAGGGCGCCATCGGGTTGGGAAAAAGAGTAGAGGGTATCAATGCCCTTTATCTGGGAGACCACCTGCTCGGCAGGGGTGGTAACGAGAGAGGCCACTTCAGCCGGGCTGGCTCCCGGGAAGGGAATATAGACATCGGCGAAGGTGACATCGATCTGCGGCTCCTCCTCCTTGGGGGTCACCAGCACTGCAAACAGACCGAGCAGCAGCCCCACCAGCGCCAGCAGCGGCGTGATGGCCGAGCCCTGAAACAGCGCAGCCAGCCGACCGGCAGGCCCCAGCCTCTCCTTGATGCCGTTCAGCTCGCTACTCATGGGCCACCTCCTGCTGCTGCGCCCAGGCATCGGGGGCCAACTTGTCACCGGCTTGCAGGCCGGCCAGGATCTCACACTGCCCTTCAAAGCAATGGCCGACCCGCACCGGCGTCAGGGCCCAGCCAGCGGGCTGCTGCAGATAGACGCCATTGAATTCCCCTTGCCGCAGCAGGGCGCGATCCGGCACCTGCAACACCTGACGTTCACCCTGCTTGAGCTGCACCTTGAGCCACATGCCGGGCAATACCCCGGCGGTTTGCGGCGGCAAGTCGAGGCGTAACCTGAAGGCGTGGCTCTGGCTGTCGGCATAGTTGAAGCGGGTCAATTTGACCGGGGTAACAGGCTTGCCATCCGGCAGCAGCACCTGCACATCCGCAGGCTCACGAGCCAGCGTCAGGGCGGATTGGGGCAACTCCACCTCCACCCGCAAGGTATCGAGGGAGAAGCCGGAGAGCAGCGGGGTACCGGGGGCGACAGTCTCCCCCAACTCCACCAGCCGTTTGGTCACCACTCCGGCGTAGGGAGCCAGAATGCGGGTATAACCGTAGGCCTCGCGGGCTTGAGTGAGAGCCGCATCGGCAGCATTGACCTCGGCGCGGGCGGCGCGATCCGTCGCCTGGGCATTATCGAGCTGGGCGCGGGTGATCACTCCCTTGGCGATCAGCGCCTGAAAGCGGGCGAGCTGGCGCTCGGCTTCCACTTGCTGAGCCTGCGCCCGCGCCAGCCGCGCCTCGGCCCCCGTGACGGCGGCAAACTGCTCCTTGCCGCTGATCTCCAGCAGCGGCTGCCCCGCCTGCACCTGATCGTTCACATCCACCAGCATGCGGGAGACCCGGCCGCGGGTCTGGGCCGCCACCGTCCCCTGATTGATGGCACTGACGGTGCCATCCAGCGTCAGCCAGTCAGTCACCGGCAGTGGCGCTACTGTCAACAGGGGCTCTGGCTCCCCGTCCGCGGCAAAGGCCAGGGGGGATGTCATGGCCTGCGATGTCATCACCAACAAGGTAATCCCCAGCAACCGGATCTTTTCCATCATTACTCTCCTTCCCTGGCGTAATCTGTCACTTCACGGGATCAGCCGGTATGGGACTGGCACACCTTATCCTTTCCCCGAGCTGGCGCCTTGCTCAGCACCCTGGCCAGCCCTCTGTCAAACAGCAAGATCCCGGCCACCATGGCCGCAATAAACAACATTATCATGGGCTGCCCGCTGGAAATGAGACTCAGAGCCGGCCCCGGGCAGATGCCCACCAATCCCCAGCCGATGCCAAACAGCGCGGCCCCGCCGATCAGACGGCGATCCAGCCGGGGGGCTGGTACGGCGACGATGGGCTCCCCCAGCACGCTTTGGCGGCGGGGTTTCACCAGCAGAAAATAACCCGGCATAAAGACCAGCAGGGCGCCCCCCATCACGAAGGCGAGGCTGGGATCCCAGGCCCCTGCCAGATCGAGAAACCCGGTAACCCGGGCGGGATCCACCATGTCGGAGATGGCCATCCCCAGCCCGAACAACACACCCGCAAACAAACTTGTCAGCAACTTCATGGCGATCAGCCCCTTACAGCAGATGATGAGTGACGAAAACGGTGATAAAGCCAGCCGCCATAAAGGTCAGGGTGGCGACGATGGAGCGCAGGGAGAGCCGCCCCATGCCACAGATGCCGTGGCCGCTGGTGCAGCCATTGCCAAGACGGGTACCGACCCCGACCAGCAGACCGGCCAGTAGCACAACGGGCCAGCCGGGCAGCGTGGTGAATGCAGGCATGGTGGCCCAGCCCAGGGGCAGCGCCAACCAGGCACCCGCCCCGAGCCCCAGCAGAAACAGCACCCGCCACGGCGCACGGTGTTGCAGCGCACCGGCCAGAATACCGCTGATCCCGGCCACCCGGCCGTTGAACAACATCAGGATCAGGGCCGACAGCCCCGCCAGCATGCCACCGCCCAAAGAGAGCAGCCATTGGCTTTCCATCATCAAGATTCCTTATTTTCTGAGTGACAAAAATGGGTTTGCAGCGCGCCCAACACATCGGCAGCCGCCTCGCTCACCAGCGAGTAGTAGATCTGCTGGGAGACCTTGCGCGAACGGATCAGGCCGTAGCGCTTCAATACCGAAAGTTGCTGGGAGAAGGCCGACTGCCCGAGTTGGCTATGGGCCAGCAGCTCCCCGACCCCCTTCTCCCCCTCCACCAGCTGGCAGAGCACCATCAGGCGTTCGGGATGAGCCAACGCCTTGAGCAGGGAGGCGGCGGCTGTCGCATGTCTGTTCATCTCGTCGAATTGGCTCATAAGAGTAAATTAGCAATTGCTGATATTTGTTCTATTGTATAAAACAAAACTAAATTAGCAATATCTAAAGTAGAGAAGGAGAAAGACCATGACAGTAGATAACGGAGTCAGAATCGTCGCGGGTTGCATGTTGCTGCTCTCGCTGATCCTTACCACCTGGGTTCATCCGGGCTTTGTCTGGTTGAGTGCCTTTGTCGGGGTCAACCTGATCCAGAGCGCATTCACCGGTTTCTGTCCGGCAGCGATGCTCCTCAAACGGATAGGATTTAAATAACAGGGTCGGATGACCCGGCTCACATGAGCGTGTAATAAACGCAGGAGGCTGAACATGGCAACGGTAATCGTCATCGGCGCGGGTCTGGGGGGCATGTCTGCCGCCTACGAACTCAAGGCCGAACTGGGCAAGCAGCATGAGGTGATCCTCATCAATGACAAGCCGGACTTTGAATTTACCCCATCCAACCCCTGGATTGCCGTCCAGTGGCGGGAGCGCAAGGAGACCTCAATCCCCATCGAACCCCATGTGAAGAAAAAGGGGATCCGCTTTATCCATGCCGCCCTGACCGAGCTGCAACCGGCGGTGCAGCAGCTCACCCTCTCCGATGGCCAGACCCTGCGTTACGACTTTCTGGCGATCTGTACCGGTCCGGCCCTCGCCTTTGACGAGGTGACGGGGGCTGGCCCCGAATCCGGTGGCACCACCAGCGTCTGTACCCTCTCCCACGCAGAAGAGTGCCGCCATAGCGTCAGCGCACTGGTCGATGAGCCCGGCCCGGTGATTGTCGGCGCCATGCCGGGCGCCTCCTGCTTCGGCCCCGCCTACGAGTATGCGTTCATCCTCGATCGCCACCTGCGCGACAAGAAGGTGAGAAAAAATGTGCCCATGACCTTTGTCACCAGCGAGCCCTACATCGGCCATCTGGGTCTAAACGGTGTGGGCGACTCCAAGGGGATGCTGGAGAGCGAATTGCGGATGCGCGACGTGCAGTGGATCTGCAATGCCCGCACCGTGGCGGCGCAAGATGGCCAGATGACGGTGGAGGAGCTGGACGATGAGGGCAACATCAAGCGCACCCACACTCTGCCCTACAAACACGCCATGATGCTGCCCGCCTTTGTCGGCATTGCGCCGCTGCGGGGCATCGAGGGGCTGGTCAATCCCCGCGGCTTTGTCATCGTCGACGAACACCAGCGTAACCCCGCCTTCCCGCAGATTTACGCCGCCGGGGTCTGCATCGCCATTGCCCCGCCGCACAAGACGCCGGTACCAACCGGGGTGCCCAAGACCGGCTACATGATTGAGGCGATGGTGCGCACCCTGAGCCACAACATCAAGGCGGAGCTCAGCGGCCAGCCGCCGGTGACCAAGGCAGTGTGGAATGCCATCTGTCTGGCGGACATGGGGGACACAGGTGCCGCCTTCGTCGCCATGCCGCAGATCCCGCCGCGCAACGTCGCCTGGTTCAAGAAAGGAAAGTGGGTCCATCTGGCCAAGATCGCCTTTGAGAAGTACTTTCTGCACAAGATGCAGGTGGGGGATACCGAGCCCATCTACGAGAAACTGATGCTCAAATACCTCGGCATCGACAAGACCGAATGACCCCGCAGACCCGGCCCTCGCCGGGTCTGCTTTTGGCGGCCCTGCGCGGCAAAACGGGCCTTTCGATTATGTTTCAAGATGTTGCTGCGGGCGGCACGGGGTTTACCCTGCCTGCCGCCTCGGCTATCATTCGAGCCTCTTATCAATAGCGGAGACCATCAGTGGGCAACTCATCAAGTGACAGTTGTAGACCGACCCTCATCGTCGGTACCAAGGTCGCGAGCTAGCCGCAGGTCTTTCTCTGCCGCATGCTCGCAGCCCTGCGAGAAGCGGAAATCCACTCCCCTCTTCTCCCTTTTTACACTTGACGTCTGGCAACCAGAGGCCAATCGCCACGGTCGCCATGCCTGCATAGTTTCTGCTTCCCACAAGGAGGCTGCTATGCGTTTTATCTCAATCAAACCGGCTGCGGATCGCGCGGTCGCAACAGGTTCTGTTGCTACCCGGGCTCACCCCCTGTTGAGCCGGCTCGGCCGTGGCATGCTGCCACGCTGGCTGGGCGGCAAACCGCGTCAGCACCACTATAGGCTGCAGATCCGCTGCGAGGATCGCGCCGATATGGAGCAGGTGCTGGATCTGGTGAACCACACCCTGCAACCGGCCGGGCTGCAACCGATGCAATCGATGAAGCCGGGTCGCGGCGGCGGGCGTGAGCTGGTGCTCAACCTGCAGTGCACCCCGCCCCAGCGACGCTATCTGGTGCAGTTCGTTCATCAGGTCGGAGTAGCACATCCGGTGCGCTGGCAACTGCGCCCGCGCATCGACTGCGATCCCGAACTCAACTGACCGCACACCTGCGTTAACCACAGTGAAAGGGGCCAGCCACGCTGGCCCCGCTTGTTGCGTCCTCTCCGAGCGTCAGGGCATCCGATGATACTCGCGCCCCGGGACGCCGCGTTTTGTTTGTCTGCTGGCCATCCGCGCAATCATCCCCTGATCCATCCGCCTCCCGGCGTTTCATCATGGATTGCGCCAAGCCAGCGCTTATCAGAAGGAGTACGCCATGAAGATGTGGCAACAAATTGACATGATCTCCCTGCTCGACACCCTGGCCAGCCTGCTGCTCGCCTTTGTGCTTGGCAGTCTGGTCGGGCTGGAGCGCCAGTACCGCCAACGTACCGCAGGCCTTCGCACCAACGTGCTGGTCGCCGTGGGGGCCGCCCTGTTCGTCAGTCTGGCCCAGCGCATCTATGACCTGCACGGCGGCAACTACAACGTGGTCCATGTGGTGGCCTATATCGTCTCCGGCATCGGCTTTCTCGGCGCCGGCGTCATCATGCGCGAATCGGGCAATATCCGCGGCATCAACACCGCCGCCACTCTCTGGGGTGTAGCTGCGGTCGGCGCCGCCTGTGGCGCCGGGCTCGCCATGGAGGCAATTCTGGGCGCCCTGTTCGTGCTGGCCGCCAACACCCTGCTGAGACCGCTGGTCAACCAGATCAACCGCCGCCCGGTGGACAATACCGACACCGAAGTGACCTACAAGGTGACGGCGCTGACCCAGCGCGAGCATCAAAAAGAGGTGCTGCACTGGCTCGAGGAGATGCTGGAGCAGGCCAACTACCCCTTGAGCGAACTAGATATCGAGCCGTTTGGCGAGGGGGATCTGGAGATCTCTGCGGTGCTGCTGGCTACCTCCATCGATGG
Organism: Aeromonas sp. JL9; assembly: GCF_024436075.1. Lineage (NCBI taxonomy): Bacteria > Pseudomonadati > Pseudomonadota > Gammaproteobacteria > Aeromonadales > Aeromonadaceae > Aeromonas > Aeromonas sp. JL9. Next base: position 67,355 of record NZ_JANFNV010000016.1, read on the forward strand.
CGACGAGCTGGATGCCCTGATGCAAAAGCTGGCCATCCACCCCCATATCAAGCAGGTGTTCTGGCGCACCAGTACCACCGACTGAGCTGCCTGTCAGAGGAACGAGCCACCCGCCCACAGCAAAAAGCCCCGCCAGCAATGGCGGGGCTTTTTCATATGGATGGGCGAAGAGTGGCTAGCGGCGACTGCGCCAGCGCACCCTGGGGGGGATCACCTGGGCGGTCTGTGCGGGAGGATTGCCCGCAATCAGTTGCTGCATCAGCTCGAAAGCGGCGAGGGCCAGCGCCGGACAATCCTGCGCCACCGAGTCGATGCGCATGGGAATGCAGTCGAGCAGGTCGTGATCATCGAAGGTGCACAGGCGCATCTCTGTCTCCATCAACCCCGCCTCGTTAAGGTAGCGCAGCACCCCCTCCAGCAGGGTGAAGGAGGCGGTGAAGAGCCCCCTGGGCGGCGCACCGAGCTCGGCCACCAGCTCGGCCATCAACTGATAACCGGAGCTCGGCTGGTAGTCGCGATGGCGCACCAGGGCGGCATCGGCTTCAAAACCGGCGCGATGGAGCCCCAGCTCATAGCCCGCCAGCCGGTGACGGCTGGGGGAGAGATCCAGCAAACCGCCGAAGTAGTAGATCTCCTCGCCGCACTCACTGGCCATATCCCGCACCAGCTCGGCGGTGGCCTTGCAGGCATCGGAGATCACCATGGGCAGGCGCGACTCGCCGATGTGGCGGTCGAGCTGCACCACCGGCAGGCGGTCGTGAATACGGGCATAGATGTCATCGCTGTGGCCGCTGGAGGCGACAATCAACCCATCCACCTGACGGCTGATGAGGTTGTCCACCACCCGTTGCTCGAGGGCGGGATCATCCTCGGAGCAGGCGATCAGCAACTGGATGCCCGCCTCCCGGCAGTGGGCCTCGAGGGCGCGGGCAATGCGGGCAAAACCGAAGTTGGTGAGATCGGGGATCACCAGCCCCCAGGTGTAGCTGCGGGTCTCGCGCAGGGAGCGGGCATGAAAGCTCGGCAGGTAGTGACACTCCTCCGCCACCGCCTGAATGCGCTTGCGGGTATCGTCGGCAATGCGGTACTCCGCACTCTTCCCGTTGAGCACCAGACTGGCAGTCGCCTTGGACACCCCCGCCAGTTCGGCGATCTGGGCAATCGTGATCCGTTTCTTCTTCTCCACCTGGCCTCCCGGCTGACTAGAACCGGGCTATTGTACTAGGCACGCCGACAGCGGCCAGTGATTGAGGCAAATTTTGCAGCCATCATCGCCGTTACCTGATGATAGTTGCGGCTTTTCTCCGGGGAAGTAGCGCGCCGACAGGCTGTTTCGCCCCTCATCGATGAAACACTCCAGACTGGAGCGATCGCATAGCACGGTGATCCGCCCGCCAGCCCATGGGCTGCTGCGGGTCTCCCACGCTCCGCTCTGCCAGTTCTGACGCCGCAAGATGAGGCGCCCCGGCTGCCACACCAGCTCGGCCACGGCGCCGAACCAGAGACTCCCCTCACCGCAGAGATCCAGATCGAGCCAGGCCGAGTCGATGGCCAGCCCCGGAAATTCGCCGAGCGTCCCCTCGAAGCTGGTCAGTTCTCCCTTGAGCGCCGCAAGCTCCGCCACCGGCCGCTGGCAGAGCCACTCATCCTGCCAGAACAGCTCCCGCGGGCAGCTCATCTGGTGGATCCACCCGTGAGCGATCGTAGGCTGGCTCATCTCGTTCTCCTCCGGCAGCCCCAGCCAACCAAACAAGAGGCGGCGCCCCTGACTGTCTCGGGTAGTTTGCGGCGCATAGAACTCGAAGCCCCGATCCAGCTCGTGGAAAGCCCCGTGCTCGAAGCGCTCGCCGTCGAAATCGCCCGAAAGCCAGCCGCACTGGTAGAGGTTGAGATAATCCTCTCCCTGTGGGGCAATCCCCTGCGGGCAGCTGATCAGTACATGGCGATCGGCCAGCGGGAAGAGATCCGGGCACTCCCACATATAGCCAAAGTCCCCCAGCCCCCCGCGCCCGCTGCCCGCGACGGGGCCCACCAGAGTCCAGGCATCCAGGGTGTCGCCGCGATAGAGCAGCACTTCCCCCTTGTCATCCAGGGTGCGGGCTCCCAGCACCATCAGCCACTGCTGGCCGTCGTGCCACACCTTGGGATCGCGCACATGGCCGCTGTAGCCTTGGGGCAGATCCAGCACAGGCCCCAGCTTGGCAAAACCGCCCTCACCATCGGCGCGGGCCAGACACTGATAGGCGGTGCGACCGCCATCCGGGTATTTGACGTTGCCGGTGTAGACGAGAGTCAGGCGCCCCTGCTCGTCGCTCACCGCCGAGCCCGAATAGCAGCCGTGGCTCTCATAGGCTTCGGTGGGCAACAGCGCCACCGGCTCGTGCTGCCAATGCAGCAGATCGGTGGAGGTGACATGGCCCCAGCCCTTGTTGCGGTGCTCGCAGCCCAGCGGATTCCACTGGTAGAAAAGGTGGTAGCGCCCGTCGTGCTCGATAAAGCCGTTGGGATCGTTAAGCAGCCCCACCGGGGCTGCCAGATGCCAGCGGGGCCGATGGGGATCGGCCGCAGCCTTGATCTGTCCGGCCAGCAGCGACCGGACAATCTGGTTGAGAAGATCGCTTTCCTTCATCACTCCACCTTGTACTTGAGCAGGTAGGATGCGGCGAAGGCGGCGCCAAAGGCGATCACCAGCCCGATGATGTAGTGAATAAGGCTCATGGGCTGGACGATGGCCATGCCGGGAATACCGGTCAGCCCCACCGCCGTCATCCCCACCTTGGCCGCCACCACGTAGGCGCCGCCGCAGGCCCCGCCAAACAGACCGGCGAGGAAGGGTTTGATGTAGCGCAGGTTGACGCCAAAGATCGCCGCCTCGGTGATACCCAGCAGGCAGGACATGGCCGCCGGCACGGTAATGGCCTTGATCTTCACATCACGGGTCTTGAAGTAGACCGCGAGACAAGCCCCGCCCTGTGCCACGTTGGCCATGGCCCAGATGGGCAGCAGGAAGTTGACGCCAATTTGCGGATTGGCCAGCAATCCCGCCTCGATGGCGTGGAAGCTGTGGTGGATACCGGTGATGACGATAAGCGAGTACGTGCCGCCAAACACCAGCCCCGCCAACCAGCCCGCCTGCTCATAGAGGGCACTCAGACCGAACGAGATGCCATCCCCCAACACCCGACCCGCCGGGCCGATAAAGAGCAGCGCCACGAAGCCGGTGATGATGACGGTGAGAAACGGCGTGAGGATCAGATCCAGCGCGTCCGGAATGCGCTTGCGCAGCTGTTTCTCCAGATGGGACATAAACCAGACCGCCAAGAGCACCGGGAAGACGGTGCCCTGATAGCCGATCATCGCCACATCCAGCCCGAAGAAGTCCATGGTCTTGAAGCCACCGGCCACGCCCCAGGCGTTGGTTAGCGCCGGGTGGGTGAGGATGCCGCCAAGGGTCGCCCCGAGGTACGGATTGCCGCCAAACTCACGTGCTGCCGTAAAGCCGATCAGAATGGGCAATATGATAAAGGCCGCCGAACTGAACATATCGAGCATCACAAACAGGGCGCTGTCGGCATTGGCCCAGCCGTAGGTGCGCACCATGCCGAGCAGCCCCATCAGCAGGCCCGAGGCGACGATGGCCGGAATGATCGGCACGAAGATATTGGAGAGGGTTCGCGCCAACCGCTGGGCCACGTTGAGCTTGGCCGCCGCCATGTCGGTCAGCTCCGCCTTGCTGGCGGTGCCGGTACCGGTCAGCGTCACAAACTCCGCATAGACCTTGTTGACCAGACCGGTGCCGAAGATCACCTGAATTTGGCCCGCGTTGCTAAAGCACCCCTTGACCCCCTCCAGCTTGTCGATGGCGGCCTTGTTTACCTTGCTGTCATCGGCCAGCACCAACCGCAGCCGGGTGGCGCAGTGGGCAGCGCTAACGATATTCTCCTTGCCCCCGAGCAGGGGCACCAGATCCTTGGCTATCGCACTGATATTCATATTCTTCCTCTTATGACTCGCCACGCTGGCGAGTCCTTGTCACATGAGAGTAGGGGCTGTCGAGCCGGGCTTCTAGCCGCAGCTCAACAGCCGCTTGCGCCTGATCGCAAAAAGGCATCCAGTTCGGAGCGGGTCGGCAGCGCCGTCATCGCCCCCTTGGCGGTGGTGGCGAGCGCCCCGCAGCCGTGGGCCTGAGCCAGGATGGCGGGCAGCTCGGCCTGCGTCGGCAGCGACGAGCGCCCGGCCAGCGCCGCCAGCAGACCGGCGACAAAGGCATCCCCCGCCCCCGTGGTGTCGATGGGCGTCACTTTCTGCCCCACCCACTCCAGCAACTCGCCATCAAGGCGAGCCACTACCCCGGCCGCCCCTCTGGTCACCAGCACCAGCGCCGGGCCAGAGAGCGTCGCGAGCCCGGCGGCCAGCTCATCCTCGCCACTCAGCAGTTGCAGCTCCTCGATGGAAAGCTTGACCACATCCGCCTGTGCAATTGCCTGACGCACCAGCGGCAGCATCTCGGCGGGGTTGCCCCACACCTCGGGGCGCAGGTTGGGGTCGAAGCAGACCCGCCCGCCTGCCGCCTTGATGTCCGCCATGGCCTGCAGGCAGCTGGTGCGTACCGGCTCGCTGGCGAGCGCGATGGAGCAGGTGAGCAGCCACTGACCGGCGTCGAAGCGGGGCAACTCATTCGGGGTGAGGAACTGGTCGGCGCTGGGACGCACCATAAAGGTGAAGCTGCGCTCCCCCTCGTCATCCAGTTCTACCAGCACGGTAGAGGTACGATGGTCTGGATCGAACTGCAGCGCAGCGATATCCACCCCCTCCCCGCTCAGGGTCTCGGCCATAAAGCGGCCGAACGGGTCAGCTCCAACCCGGCCGATAAAGGCCGCATCGCCACCCAGCCGTGCCACGCCAACCGCCACATTGGCGGGCGCGCCACCCGGACACTTGAGGTAGTGCAACGCCCCTTCCGGGATCAAGTCCACCACCGCATCCCCCATTACCCACACACGATTCGTCACCTTGCTACTCCACTGCTGCATCGGATCCACGGTCAAACCCGAACTCTGTTCTGTTGGCTGGCATTATCAGCTAAACCGTTTTAGCCAACCAACAGATCTCGGCACCGGCTGCCATTTTTGTGATCGGGATAACGAACTAGAACCAGGTTTCCATCTGCACGCCAAAGTTCCACTCGCCACCGGCGGTGAAGTTGCTCTGGCCCATGGCATCGTCGCTGGCGTAGTTGTCGAGCTCGGAGGACCAGTCCATCCAGGTGGCAAATACCCGCAGCTCGGGCCGCTCGAAGAATCCGGCGGTCTGCGCCTTGAAGGTGGGGGCGAAGGTGAGCTTGGTGAAGTTGCCGTTTACCGCCTGGCGTCCCTTGTAGCCCTTGGGATCGAGATCCATGTACTGCCAGGCCGCCTCGTAGACCAGCTCGACGTTCTGGCTCAGCACCTGCGCCACCCGGGTATTGAAGGTGAGCCAACGGTACTCGTCCCCTTTCACGTAGCGATCCTGACTCTGCTCGGCCAGCAGGGCCGGGGCAAAACGCCAGCGCGAGTTGAGATCGGTGGCGCCAAACACGGCGACCCGCACTGCATCGGCGTCCGGCAACAGCTCGCTGTCAGAGCCCAGCCCCTTGACCTCGGCCCCCAGCCCATGACCATACAACACCGCCGCCTTGGCAAAACCGGGGTTGATGCCAAAGAAGCTCTCGCCATGGTAGGCCAGCAGGGTGTGTGCCCCCTTGTCCGCCGCCTCGCTGCCCGCCCCCTTGTCATTGATGCGGGCGTCATTGTCCTTGGCCGAGAGACCGTTCACCATCCACTGCCAGTTGCCGACGCGGTTGTTCATGGTGAGAATGTAGCTCTCGATATCGGAGAGGCCACTGGCGCTGATGTCGCCGTAATCGCGGCCATAGAGGGAGAAGTTGGCCTTCCAGCTGTCGGCCAGCTGCACGTCGTAGACGCCGCCGCCGGTACCGGCCAGAAACACCACGTCGGAATCGAGCCAGTGGATGTCAAAGTTGTCCCGATCAAAGCGCTTGCCCGCCCACAGCACCGCATTCTTGAAGGGGCCGTCGAAGCTCGCCAGATTGCCGATCTCGGCAAACACCTGACGGGTATTGAGGCTCGAATCGCTGGCAGTCCAGTCGTTGCTGGTCTCCACCCCATCTGCCAGCATCAGCTTGTAGCGGGCCCAGCTGCCATCCTCGAAGGTCTGGGTTTTCAGCAGGTTGGCCTCCATGTAGGTGTCATCCTCGTTGCCAAGGCGACCGACAGCCCCACCCACGGATCCTGCCGGGGTGATGTAGGGGCCGCCGCGCCCACCGTTGCCATTGCTGTTTACCAACAGGCCCGAGCGAGCGTAACCGTGAAACTCGAAGCCCTGGGCACCAGCGGTCTTCTCATCCACCTTCTGGCTGCGGTTGTCGGCCACCTGCGCCTGCTCGCTGGCCGCGCTCGCCTTCACTTCCGCCTGACTGGCACGGCTCTCTGCTGCCTCGGCTCTCGCTTCAGCCGCCTGTACCCGTGCCTCCAGCGCCGCCAGTCTGGCCTCGACACTCTCACCTGCGACACTCGCCTGCGCCGCCCACAGCGGACTGCTCATCCCCAATCCCAGCGCTACCGCCAGCGCCAACTTGCTCTTGAACATCATCATATTCCTCACCTGTCATCTGTGGCCCGGACGGGCGCTGTTGTTATCAACAGACGGAGCATAGCTAAACCGCTTTAGCCAACTCAATACAGCAACTAAACCGTTTCAGCGACAGTGTGAGCGGGATAACATTTGTACAGCAGGAATTGGCGGAAGTTGTGAGGAGGATCCCTCATCAGGATCCACTCAATAGGGCGGATCCTGGCGAAATAGCGGGCAAAAAAAGAGCCGGCACAAGGCCGGCTCTGTTTATTCGGGTCGCTGAAATCAGCTGGTCAGATCGTCGAAGAAGCGTTTCACCCCTTCGAAGAAGCCTTCCGATTTCGGCTTGTGGGTCTTGGCAGCGGCGCCGCTGAACGACTCGTCCAGCTGGCGCAGCAGCTCTTTCTGCTGCTCGGTGAGGTTGACCGGAGTCTCGATCACCACCTTGCACATCAGATCCCCTACCTGGCCGGAGCGCACTGACTTGACGCCCTTGCCGCGCATGCGGAACATTTTGCCGGTCTGGGTCTCCGGAGTGACCTTGAGCTTGACGCGGCCATCCAGGGTCGGCACTTCAATCTCGCCACCCAGCGCAGCTGCGGTGAAGCTGATGGGCACTTCGCAGTAAAGGTTGTTGCCGTCACGCACGAAGATCTCGTGCTCTTTGACGTGCACCTGTACGTAGAGATCCCCTGCCGGAGCTCCCGCTTCCCCCGCTTCCCCTTCACCAGAGAGACGGATGCGATCGCCGGTATCGACGCCCGCCGGAATTTTCACCGACAGGGTCTTGGTGCGCTGGTAGCGACCTTCACCGTGACACTTGCGGCACGGATCCTTGATGATCTTGCCGCGACCGTGACAGTGCGGACACGCCTGCTGAACCGCAAAGAAGCCCTGACGCATCTGCACCTGGCCGGAGCCGTGGCAGGTCGGGCAGGTCTGGGCACTGCTGCCGGTGTGGGCACCGGAGCCGTTACAGACTTCACAGTGAACCAGGGTCGGCACCTTGATCTCCTTGGAGACCCCGCGTACCGCCTCTTCCAGCGTCAGCTCCATGGTGTAACGCAGGTCAGAGCCACGGGCCGGGCCACGACGGGCACCACCACGGCCACCGCCGAAGATGTCACCGAATACGTCACCAAACATGTCGGCGAAGTCGGCACCGCCGCCAAAGCCACCGTGGCCACCGCCACCCTGGCTCGGGTCGACACCGGCATGGCCGTACTGGTCGTAACGGGCACGCAGGTTGGCATCGGTCAGGACCTCGTAGGCTTCCTTGACCTCTTTGAACTTCTCTTCGGATGCGGCATCACCCTGGTTACGATCCGGGTGATACTTCATGGCCAGGCGCTTGTACGCCTTCTTGATCTCGCGATCGTCGGCATCTTTCGCCACACCCAGTACTTCGTAGAAATCGCGCTTCGACATACTCATCCTGTGGTTACGCAGACGGGCGTTGGTTACCCAACGCCCGTGAATTCATTGACCAAGCCGATGGGCGAAGCGGACTCCGCCCATCTGGGTAGGGCTTACTTCTTGTCGTCTTTCACTTCTTCGAACTCGGCGTCGACTACGTCGTCGTCAGCCTTGGCAGAAGAGGAGGACTGACCGGCATCAGCACCGGCTGCACCCTGGGCCTGAGCCTGCTGCTGGGCAATTTCCATCAGCTTCTGGGACGCTTCCAGCAGAGCCTGCTGTTTGGCTTCGATGGCAGCCTTGTCGTCACCCTTGATGGCAACTTCCAGCTCGCTCAGAGCAGCTTCGATCTTGGTCTTGTCGTCGGCAGGCAGGGCTTCACCGGCTTCGGTGATCTGCTTGCGTACGGAGTGGACCAGACCATCAGCCTGGTTGCGAGCCTGTACCAGCTCTTCAAACTTCTTGTCCTCGGCCGCGTTGGCTTCGGCTTCGCGTACCATGCGCTCGATCTCGTCATCAGACAGACCAGAGGAGGCCTGGATGGTGATCTTCTGCTCTTTGTTGGTCTCTTTGTCTTTCGCAGAGACGTGCAGGATACCGTTGGCATCGATGTCGAAGGTCACTTCGATCTGCGGCAGACCGCGCGGTGCCGGACGGATGCCTTCCAGGTTGAACTGGCCCAGAGACTTGTTGTCGCTGGCGCGCTTGCGCTCACCCTGCAGCACGTGAATGGTCACGGCAGACTGGTTGTCTTCGGCAGTGGAGAACACCTGGGACTTCTTGGTCGGGATGGTGGTGTTCTTCTCGATCAGCGCAGTCATCACGCTGCCCATGGTTTCGATACCCAGGGAGAGCGGGGTAACGTCCAGCAGCAGTACGTCGGTCTTGTCACCGGACAGTACGGCGCCCTGGATGGCAGCCCCCATGGCCACGGCTTCGTCCGGGTTGACGTCTTTACGCGGCTCTTTGCCAAAGAACTCGGCAACGGTCTTCTGAACCAGCGGCATACGGGTCTGACCACCAACCAGGATCACGTCGTCGATCTCGCCAACTGCCAGACCGGAGTCTTTCAGGGCGACACGAACCGGCTCCAGAGAGTCTTTCACCATGTCTTCCACCAGGGATTCCAGCTTGGCGCGGGTTACCTTGATGTTCATGTGCTTCGGACCGGTAGCATCGGCAGTGATGTACGGCAGGTTGACGTCGGTCTGCTGGGCAGAAGAGAGCTCGATCTTGGCTTTCTCGGCGGCATCTTTCAGACGCTGCAGAGCCAGCTGGTCGTTGCGCAGGTCGATGCCCTGCTCACGCTTGAACTCGTCTACCAGATAGTTGATGACGCGGTTGTCGAAGTCTTCACCACCCAGGTGGGTGTTACCGTTGGTCGCCAGTACTTCGAAGGTGGTTTCGCCTTCGACTTCGTCGATCTCGATGATGGAGATATCGAAAGTACCGCCACCCAGGTCATATACGGCAACCTTGCGCTCGCCCTTGACCTTGTTCACGCCGTAAGCGAAAGCCGCTGCAGTCGGTTCGTTGATGATGCGTTTTACATCCAGACCGGCGATGCGACCGGCATCCTTGGTAGCCTGACGCTGGGCGTCGTTGAAGTAGGCCGGAACAGTGATAACGGCTTCGGTTACCGGCTCGCCCAGGTAGTCTTCGGCGGTCTTCTTCATCTTTTTCAGCACTTCGGCAGAGATCTGCGGCGGTGCCATTTTCTTGCCCTTCACTTCAACCCAGGCGTCGCCGTTGTCAGCTTTGGCGATGGCGTACGGCATGATTTTCAGGTCACGCTGCACTTCTTCATCTTCAAAACGACGACCGATCAGACGCTTGATGGCGAACAGGGTGTTTTTCGGGTTGGTGATGGCCTGACGCTTGGCCGGCTGACCAACCAGGATCTCGCCATCATCGGCATAGGCAATGATGGACGGAGTAGTACGATCGCCTTCTGCGTTCTCGATCACGCGAGCAGTGTCGCCATCCAGAATAGCGACGCAGGAGTTGGTAGTACCCAGGTCAATACCGATGATTTTACCCATTTGACGAATCTCCAAATACTTTGAATAAACTGGCGAGGAACTCGCCTTAATGCGTTAACGGCTAGGTGGGGGCTGCCAATCTGGCTTTCAAGCTCCCGGCATCAAATTTTTTGTGCCGCCGCGGCCTTGCACCCTATATGGGGTCGCCAGACGCAGCTTCAAGCCCCAACCCTAAAAAACCACACCCTTTGTCATGGTTGCGCGGTCACGTTGAGCCGTGAAACCGGGCACCATGAGCGGGTGCTGTACTGCGAAACAAAAAGCCCGCCACGGGGCGGGCTCGGGTACCCACAGCCAATCAGTCGACCGCTTTGGCGATCATCACCATGGCCGGACGGATCACCCGACCGTTGAGGTCATAGCCCTTCTGCATCACGGCAATGACGGTGTTCGGCGCCACGTCGGCACTCGGCACCATGCTCATCGCCTGATGAGCGTTGGGGTCAAACGGCTGGTTGAGCGGGTCGAGCGCCACCAGACCGAACTTGGCAACGCCGCTCTGCATGGATTTCAGGGTCAGCTCGACACCTTCGATCATCGGCTTGAGGGCTTCGTTCTCCTTGTCGGCCAGTTCGATGGCGCGCTCAAGGTTGTCCAGCACCGGCAGCAGTTCGCCTGCGAACTTCTCCAGAGCGAATTTGTGCGCCTTCTCGACATCCAGCTCGGTACGACGACGCAGGTTCTCCATCTCGGCGGCGGTACGCAGGGCGCGTTCACGCTCTTCCGCTGCTTTTTGGATGGCGGTTTCCAGCTGCGCTTCCAGTTCGGCAATGCGGGCCTGCTCGGCTGTCACTTCACTGTCTACATCGGTCGGCTCGACTGGCTGGGCTTCCACTTGCTCCATCGCTTCAACCTTTTGCTCTTCGTGGTTCATGACATCTCCAATTCCTGGGTTACTTATGAGGGCCCTGACGTCTGGTTGAGCGACCGGACGACAACAGACCGACTATGCTGGCGCTATTATGGGGATGCATCCCCGGCTTTCAAGGGGTAAAGGGCAATCAGGGTTGCTGAATAGCCGCAACCGTCGGTTCATCCGGGTTACCGCTCACAGTTTAACCAGTAGCCTCAAGGGGATAGCCGGCCCCGTCACACGGGAGAGCGTCACAAGCGGAGCAAAGCACTGTATACTGGCCCGCAATACCCATCCCAGATCTGACTGACTATGGATTCTCCGTTCAAAACCATCGCCCTGATTGGCAAACCCCACCATGAGGGGGCCAACCAGACGCTGACCGGCCTGCATCAATACCTGACCGCCCGCGGCTTTCGGGTACTGGTGGAGAGCCGGGTCGCCCAGACCCTGAGCATCCTCGATGAAAACGTGATGGATCTGGTGCAACTGGGCCAGCAGGCCGATCTCGCCATCGTGGTCGGCGGTGACGGCAACATGCTGGGGGCTGCACGGGTGCTGTCGCGCTTCGATGTGGCAGTGATCGGGGTCAACCGGGGTAACCTCGGCTTTCTGACCGACCTCTCGCCGCAAGATTATCTATTGCCGCTGGAGCAGGTGCTCTCCGGTCACTACAAGAGCGAACACCGCTTCCTGCTGGAAGCTTCGGTCTATCGCCACGGCGAGCGCAAGTCGAGCAATCTGGCGGTCAACGAGGCGGTGCTGCACCCGGGCAAGATCGCCCACATGATCGAGTTCGAGGTCTATATCGATGGCAGCTTTATGTATAGCCAGCGTTCGGACGGCATCATAGTGGCCACCCCGACCGGCTCGACCGCCTACTCCCTGTCGGCAGGTGGCGCCATCCTCACTCCCAAGCTCAACGCTATTACGCTGGTGCCCATGTTCCCGCATACCCTCAGCAGTCGCCCAATCGTGCTCGATGCCGACAGTGAAGTGCGGCTGCTGGTCTCGCCGGATAATCAGGACGATGCCATGCAGGTCAGCTGTGATGGCCAGGTGACGCTGGCGGTCCACCCGGGGGACGAGATCCTCATCAAGAAGAGCCACCACCAGCTTCATCTGGTACATCCCCTCGACTACAGCTACTTCCACGTGCTGCGCAACAAGCTCGGCTGGGGCAGCAAGCTGTTTTAATCGGCGCTGACCGACAACGGCATTGCCACAGAGGGCGCCTGAATTGGTGCCCTTCTCTTTTCTTTCGTAGCAACCGCCCCTGCACTCTCATACCCGTACCGCGCACCAATAGTCAGTACCGCATTTTCATAGCCATACCGCACTGACGCGGCTTTCCTTTGTTAAAAATGACGGCGCCCTCTTTACTGTATATAAGACCAGTATATACTGGATGCATACACAGTAATGTTGACCTATACAGGATGAGACCATGCTGACCCAGCTGACCGTCAACAACTTCGCCATCGTCAAGTTTCTCGAACTCGATCTGCAACCGGGCATGACCTGCATCACAGGTGAGACCGGTGCCGGTAAATCCATCGCCATCGACGCTCTTGGTCTCTGTCTCGGAGAGCGGGCCGAAGCGGGCATGGTGCGACCCGATAGCGACAAAAGCGAGGTCAGCGCCCGCTTCCTGCTGGACAACAACCCGGCCGCCCGCGCCTGGCTCGCCACCAACGAACTGGAAAACGAAGGTGAGTGTATCGTGCGGCGAGTCATCTCTGCCGAAGGGCGTTCGCGCAGCTATATCAACGGCGTGCCCGTCCCCCTCACCCAGCTCAAGAATCTGGGCCAGCTGCTGGTCAACGTGCACGGTCAGCATGCCCACCAGATGCTGCTCAAACCCGACTACCAGCTCGCCCTGCTCGACGGCTATGCCGGTCACCACCTACTGCTCGACGAGGTACGCCAGCACTATCAGCAGTGGCGCCAACTGCAAAACGAACTGAACCGGCTCAAGGCCGAGCAGCAGCAGCGGGAGGCCCGTCGCCAGCTGATCGAGTATCAGGTGCAGGAGCTGGACGAATTTGCCCTGCAACCGGGGGAGTTCGAAGAGATAGAGGAGGAGCACCAGCGTCTCGCCAACGGCACCGAGCTGATGCAGGAGTGCGGCGCCTGCCTCGATCTGCTCTATGACAACGAAGAGACCACTATCGCAGGGCTGCTGCAATCGGCCGTCGATCGGGCCGAGGGGCTGGTCAGCATGGACAGCCGCCTCACCCCGGTACTGGAGATGCTGAACGAAGCGCTGATCGGGGTGCAGGAGAGCCACAGCGAACTACGTAGCTACCTCGACCGACTGGAGCTGGATCCCGAACGTTTCAACGAGCTGGAAGCCCGCCTCTCCAAGGCAATCAATCTGGCCCGCAAGCACCACGTCAAACCGGCGGATCTGGCCCAGCACCATCAGGAGCTTGCCTCGGATCTCGCTCGCCTCAACTCTGACGAAGAGCGATTAGAGGGGATGGAAGATGAGCTGGCCGAGGCCCGTCAGGCGTTTGTGCAGTCCGCCGAGGCCCTGAGCCAGAGCCGTCAGCGTTACGCCCAGGAGCTGGGCGCCAAGGTAACCAGCAGCATGCACGAACTGGCGATGCCCGATGGCCGCTTTGCCATCGAGGTGCGCCCCGATGCCCAGAGCAGCCTCTCTCCGCTGGGTATAGATCGGGTGGAGTTCATGGTCACCACCAACCCTGGCCAACCGATCCAGCCGCTTGGTAAGGTGGCCTCAGGCGGTGAACTGTCGCGCATCAGTCTCGCCATCGTGGTGATCAGCGCCCGCAAGGTCTCCACCCCGACCCTGATTTTCGACGAAGTGGATGTGGGGATCAGCGGCCCGACGGCCGCCGTGGTAGGTCGCCTGCTGCGCCAGCTCGGGGAGTCCACTCAGGTGATGGTGGTCACTCACTTGCCTCAGGTGGCAGGCAACGGCCACCAGCATATGGTGGTGAGCAAGCATACCGATGGCAAAACAACCGAAACCCAAATGAGTGCCCTTGATGAGGCCGCCCGTCTCAACGAGCTGGCACGCCTGCTCGGTGGCGACCAGATCACCGATAATACCCTGGCCAATGCCCGCGAGCTGCTGCGTCGTTGAATCAGGCAATAAAGCCGATTTACAGCGATGGCGACTGACAGGGCAGACTGAACATGCTGACTGTGCAGGCACGGACGAGTGCCATGGCCTGCACAGTCAGCAATAGCCAATAGCCAATAGCCAATAGCCAATAGCCAATAGCCAATAGCCAATAGCCAACTGTGAGAACCGAACTCGCGTCAGGATTACCGACCCAGATCAATAAAATGGCGAGTTAGGCGAAGCTGGCAGCAACATGGGCGTAGATCCGGTTGCCTTCATGTGGCGGATTTCGCATAGTGTTGCCCCCCTTTATGGGTATCCAATTGTGAGGCTTTGTCTATGATCCACGTTTTTGGTCACAAGAATCCTGATAGCGACAGTATCTGCAGTGCGCTGGTTATCACCGACTGGCTCAATGGCCAGGGCCGTCAGGCCACCCCATGGCGTCTGGGTGACCTGCGCACCGAAACCCGTTTTATTCTGGAGCAGGCTGGCGTCAGCGAACCCGAATTGCTGACCAAAGATCTGACCGGTGAAGATGTCTGGCTGGTGGATTTCAGTGATCTGGAACAGGGCCCTGCCACACTGGCACAAGCCAATGTGCTGGGTCTGGTGGATCACCACCGTCTCGGTACCCTGGTCACCCAGTCTCCGCTGGATGCGTGGATCCGGGCCGTCGGCTGCACCTGCACCATCGCTTTTGATCTGCTGAGTCAGCAAGGCACTGTGACCCGCAGCCAGGCTCGCCTGATGCTGGGTGCCATCATGAGCGACACCCTCTGTCTCACCTCGCCGACCACCACCGAGCAGGACAAGATCGCTTGTGAGCGTCTGGCACCGCTGGCCGAAGTATCGCTGGCCGAATTCGGCCAACAGCTGCTGATGGCGAAAACCGACCTGAGCGGCCTGACTCCGGCTCAACTGCTGCAGCAGGATGAGAAGGCATTCCAGGCGGAAGGTTGCAGCTTCATCATGAGCCAGATCGAAGTGGGCAGCGAGCAGCAGCTGGCCGAGCACCTGCCAGCCCTGCAGCAGGAGATGGCCCAGCGCGTGGCGAGCGAAGGGCTCGACTTCTTCGTGCTGATGGTGACTGACCTGACTGCGGCAGCTAGCCGTATCTACTTTACCGAGCACGCCAAAGTACCGGCCGAGTCCAGCTACCACCCGGGCTTTGTCAGCCGCAAGAAGCAGGGTCTGCCCTGGGTGATGGATCTGCTGGCCAAGGCCTGATCCTCCCTCGCTATCACCTATTCCAAAGCCCTGCCTCTGCGCAGGGCTTTTTCATCGCCACCGCCAGCCGCACTCCCCATCCTCTTGCTGACCATCTTGCTCACCACTGCGGTCTCTCGCTTACTCCTTTCACGGCTTATTGACAGTTAACGCCATAACTTTGCTTACATATTTGCGGCTGTTATTTATCAGAGCTTTGCTGCAGGATAATCGCCGCGCACAACCTTTTCCGTTTCCATTCAGGTGATCGATGAACATAACCCCCAAGCAGAGAACCCTGGCTATCACCATGCTGATCGCCGTGGTGCTCCTCGGCTGGCTGCTCTGGCCCAGTCAACCACCCAAGGCGATGCTGACCGCTCAGGTGACCCGCGAGGATATCGCCCAGACCGTACTGGCCAGTGGCGTGCTGCAGGCCGTGGAGCAGGTGGATGTGGGGGCCCAGGTCTCCGGTCAGGTTACCAAGCTGGCCGTAGAGGCCGGTGATCAGGTCAAACAGGGAGACCTGCTGGCCGAGATCGATCCCCTGATTGCCCAGAACAACCTCAAGACGGCCGAGGCGGAGCTTGCCAGCAACCGCGCCCAGCTCAAGATCAAGCAGGCACAACTCAAACAGAACGAGCTCGCCTGGCGGCGCCAGCAGCAGATGTTTAAGCAGGAGGCGAGCTCACGGGCCGAACTGGAGAGTGCCGAAGCACTGCTGGCGGTCACCCGCGCCGAATTGCAAAACAGCCAGGCCAATATCGACAACGCCCTGATCAAGGTTGATCGGGCCAAGACCGAGCTGGGCTACACCAAGATCCTGGCGCCGATGGATGGCACCGTCATCAGCATTGTGACCCGTCAGGGCCAGACCCTGGCTGCCAGCCAGACGGTGCCGACCGTGCTCAAGCTGGCCAACCTCGAGACCATGACGGTCAAGGCGCAGATCTCCGAAGCCGATGTCACCAAAGTCAAAGCCGGCATGCCGGTCTACTTCACCCTGATCGGCGATCCGGATACCCGCTATCAGGGTACGCTTCGCGCCGTGGAGTTAGCGCCTACCAACATCAACGATCAGGCCACCACTGGCACCACCACCAGCAATGCGGCTGTCTACTACTACGCCCTGTTCGATGTACCCAATCCCGACCATACCCTGCGGGTCGCAATGACAACCCAGGTGACCATTGTGCTCGGCGAGCGCAAGCAGGTGCTCACTGTGCCGCAAACCGCCCTCGGCAAGTCGTTGGGTGACAACGAGTATGAAGTCACAGTGATCAAGGACGATGAGACAACCGAAACCCGTCATATCAAAACCGGTATGAAGGACGAGATCCGCATTGAGGTGATCAGCGGGCTGAGTGAGAAGGAGGAGGTGCAGCTCAATCACGGAACCCCCGCCGACAATGATGAGATGGCGGTGATGCTATGAGTGAGCCCCTGAACCAGCTGCCGTTGATCCAGCTTAAAGGGGTCGAGCGACGCTACCAGAGTGGCGACAGCGAAGTCACCGTACTCCACCCTCTTGACCTCACCATCTCGGCAGGAGAGATGATCGCCATTGTCGGCGCGTCCGGCTCCGGCAAGTCGACCCTGATGAACCTGCTGGGTTGCCTGGATAGCCCGAGCGGCGGCCAGTATCTGTTTCGCGGTCAGGACACCGCGACCATGGATGCGTTGGCGCTGGCCCGGCTGCGCTGCCACCACTTCGGCTTTATCTTTCAGCGCTACCATCTGCTGCCCCATCTCGATGCCGCCGCCAACGTGGAGATCCCCGCCGTCTATGCCGGCACCAGCCGCCCGGATCGCCAGGCGCGTGCGCGTCAGCTGCTGGGCAGACTGGGGCTGGCCGATCGCAGCCACCATACCCCTGGCCAACTCTCCGGCGGTCAGCAGCAGCGGGTCAGTATCGCCCGGGCGCTGGCCAATGGCGGCGAAGTGATCCTCGCCGATGAACCGACCGGCGCACTGGATAGCCAGAGCGGCAAGGAGGTGATGGCGATCCTCAAGGAGCTGCACGCTCAGGGCCATACCATCATTCTGGTCACCCACGATATGAACGTGGCCAGCCATGCCGACCGGATCATCACTCTCAAAGATGGTCGGATTGAACAAGATAGCGGCCCCTGCCAAACGCCCGTGTTGGCTCCAGCCACCGCCACAGCCCCTCAAAAAATAGTACCCACTAAAGGCGCCATGGGTCACGACTGGGATCGTTATCGGGAAGCGGGACGGATGGCGATGCATGCCATGCTCGCCCACCGGATGCGCACCTTCCTCACCATGCTCGGCATCATCATCGGTATCGCCGCCGTGGTGAGTGTGGTGGCGCTGGGGCAAGGGGCTCGCGCCAAGGTGATCGACCAGATCAATGCGATGGGCACCAACACCATCGAAATCTTCCCGGGTAAAGGATGGGGCGATGAGAAGATGGCCAGCATCCAGACCCTCAACAAGGGGGATCTCGATGCCCTGCTGGGGCAACCCTATCTTGCGGGCGCCAGCCCCGAGATCGGCAGCTCAGGCCAGTTGCGCTATCGCAACAAGACCAACAGCGGCAATGTGACCGGGGTCGGTAACGACTATTTCAAGGTGAAAGGGATGACGCTGGTCAGTGGTCGCTTACTGAAGTGGCAAGATATCCAGCAGCGTGCCGCCGTCGCCGTGGTGGACAAGAAGAGCATCACCAGCCTGCTTGGCAAGGAGGATCCTGTAGGCAAGGTAGTACTGGTCGGCACCTTGCCGGTGCGGATTGTCGGGGTGGTTTCGCAGGAGACCGGCTTTGGACCCACCAGCCAGTCAGTCAATATCTGGCTGCCCTACAGCGCGGTGATGAGTCGCCTCATCTCGCAGCACCACTTCAGCCAGATCACCATCCGGGTCAAAGACGGGGTACAACCGGCACTGGCCGAGCAGGCGGTGATCGAGTTGATCACCAAGCGTCACGGGGTAAAGGATTTCTTCACCTTCAGTAGCGACAGCATCATCAAATCGGTGGAGAAAACCACCACCACCATGACCCTGATGGTCTCGGCCATCGCGGTGATCTCGCTGATCGTCGGCGGGGTGGGCGTGATGAACATCATGCTGGTGTCAGTGGTCGAGCGCACCCGCGAGATCGGCATTCGCATGGCCGTGGGCGCCCGCCAGTCGGATATTTTGCAGCAATTCCTGATTGAAGCTGTGATGGTGAGCCTGCTGGGGGGGATCTTCGGCGTCGGCCTCTCGCTCGGCATTGGCGCGCTCTTTTCACTGCTGGTGGACTCCATCAAGATGCAGTTCTCGCTCTTCTCCATCCTGATGGCCTTTGGCTGCTCGTCACTCATCGGGATCCTGTTTGGTTACCTGCCGGCACGCAATGCGGCGCGGCTCGACCCTGTTGTCGCACTGGCGAGGGAATAACAATGCACAAACTCTCCTGGCTGGCTCTCTCTATGGCCCTCAGCGGCTGCGGTCAGCACAGCACCTATCAAAGACCCGAGCTGGCGATCGCCCCCGCATGGCAACAAGCAGAGGGCGCCCAACTGGCTGCTCAGGCAGGCCAATGGTGGCAGGAATTTCATGATCCCCAGCTCGACAAATTGGTCGAGGCGGTTCTGGCCGCTAACCCGGACATGCGTGTGGCGGCCCTCAAGCTCAAAAGCGCACGACTGGGCGCCGAGCAGGCCGATACCAACCTCACCCCCTCGGTCAATGGCACTATCGCAGCCAGTGGCAACAAGGATCTGAAAACCGGCAACGGCACCAACAGTCTGGGCCCCTCTCTGAGCCTCAGTTACGAAGTGGATTTGTGGGGCAAGCTTGCCTCGGTGCGAGATCAGGCAAGCTGGGAAGCAGCGGCAAGCGAGCAGGATCTCGCCAGCACCCGACTGCTGCTGATCGGCAATACCCTGGAGCAGTATTGGCAGCTCGGCTATCTCGGCTCTGCCATCACACTTGGGGAACAGCAGCTGGCCAACCTGACCCGTACCGAGCAGCTGACCCAGACCAAATACCAGGCTGGCGCCATTACCCGACTCGATCTGGCGCAGGCACGCCAGCAACTGGCAGGCAAGCAGGCTGAGCTGGCCTCCCTCAAGGCGCAGCAGGAGCAGGCTCGCAATGCCCTACGTCTGCTGCTGGGCCGCAGCAGCGGGCCGCTGGAGTATGCACCCGCTTCCCTTGCAAAGCAGACTATTCCTGAACTTGCGGTGGGTATTCCGGCCGATGTGCTGGCTCGCCGCCCCGATGTCAAAGCGGCCGAATTGCGGCTGCGCAAGACGCTGGCAAAGGGGGACGAGATCCGCACCAGCTTCTACCCCAGCCTGACCCTGACCAGCAGTGCCAGCACCGCATCCGATAGATTGGCGCAGGTACTGCAAAATCCGGTTGGTACGCTAGGGGCCAGCCTCGCCCTCCCCTTCCTTGAGTACAACCGCACCCAGCTCGCCATCGAAAGCTCAGAGCTGGATTATCAGATCGCTGAAACCGAGTTTCGCAAACAGCTCTACACCGCACTGGTGGAGGTGGAAGACAATCTGGCCGCGCGCCACTATGGCCAGCAGCGACTCGATTATCTGCAGGAGCAGCTGAGTTATGCCCGAGAGGCCGAACGCCTGGCAAAGGCTCGCTTCCAGGCGGGCGCGACCGGTGTACAGGCTTGGCTTGATGAGCAGAACCGGCTGTGGGATGCCCAGCAGAGCCTGCTGGCCCAGCAAAAAGAGCAGCTCACCACCACTGCCAAAATCTATCGCGCCCTGGGCGGAAGCGATAGCGTGGCGCCCCGATAGCGCTTCACCTGGGCATTCCCCACTCTGCCGGCAGAGTGGGGAATACCATCGCCATCGACCGCACCGAATTCCCACGCCCACACGGCAGACGAGCGCCATTGCCCATCATCAAGGGGCAGTTATGGCAGCGCAGTCAATTACATGCATCGGCGACCCAGAATATCCCGGCCATACCTTGAGACCACCTCTATACCTCACGCACCCTGTGGAGATAACGATTACCGGATATTCCATCAGCAGAGAGCTCGACTCTCGCCGAGCGGCGCCCCGTGTGCATATTCCGGCCGATCATGAACACCGATTCCGGTTCAACGTGAACACCATTTCCGGACCAATGTGAACGCTCATT
>NZ_JANFNV010000017.1:0-84994 GCF_024436075.1 Aeromonas sp. JL9
CTGATATGGCTCAGTCGGTAGAGCGCATCCTTGGTAAGGATGAGGTCCCCAGTTCGATTCTGGGTATCAGCACCATTTTCAAGTTAGTTTTAAAAGCTTTTGCCTGACGGCAATAGCGCCGTGGAACCACCTGATCCCATGCCGAACTCAGAAGTGAAACGCGGTAGCGCCGATGGTAGTGTGGCATTCGCCATGCGAGAGTAGGACACTGCCAGGCACCTATTTAGAAGAGGCCTCCCATTCGGGAGGCCTTTTTGCATTTCTGCGTTACAAAAATCTGTCATGCCGCCGGCATTTTAGTAAAAGTGCTGGGCTATCAAGGGATTGCCCGTTACTCTTTAGCCGTTGCCGATTAACACGTGATGCTGCCAGCGAGGTATTGATGGCTACGTTGAAGGAAATTGCACAGGAAGCGGGGGTTTCTCTCGCCACGGTATCCCGGGTACTGAACGAGGATCCCAGCCTGAGCGTCAAGGAAGAGACCAAGCAGCGGATCTTCGAGATTGCCGAACGGCTGGAGTACAAGACCAGCAGCGCCCGCAAGGGGGTACACAAGAGCAAGCTGCACTTTCTGGTGGTCTATGCCTATCCCCAGAGTACCGAGGTCAACGACCCTTACTATCTCGCCATCCGTTATGGTATCGAAACCCAGAGTGCCCGCCTCAATATCGAACTGACCCATCTCTACAACTGTGGTGAAGGGCGCGAACTGAGCGCCGTGGATGGCATTCTGGTGGTCGGTACCCTCACAGCCGAACGTCTCGTCCAGCTAAGGGCTTGTTCCAGCCAGCTGGTGTTTGTCGACTGCCGTTCACAGGGAGAGTTTGACTCGGTCGATGTGGATCTTGCCCTGATCAGCCAGCAGGTCGTCGATTACTTCATCGCGCAGGGGCATCAGCGCATCGGTTATATCGGTGGCCAGGATGAGAATCCGGATCTGCGCGAACTGGCCTTCCGGGATTATGGCCAGCGGCTGGGGGTGGTGCAGGAGAGCGATCTCTATCGTGGGGACTTCTCCAGCGCTTCCGGCTACCAGTTGGCGAAGGAGATGCTGGCGGGTGACTGGCCCAAGGCGCTGTTCGTCGCCTCCGACTCCATCGCCATTGGTGTGCTGCGTGCCATCCACGAGAAGGGACTGGCGATTCCCCAGCAGATCGAGCTTATCAGCGTCAACGATATTCCGACCGCCAAGTTCACCTTCCCGCCGCTCTCAACGGTGCGGATCCACTCCGAGTTGATGGGCTCCCAGGGGGTCAATTTGCTGGTTGAGCGGCTGCGAGACGAGCGGGATATTCCACTCCGGGTGCTGGTACCGAGCAAGTTGACCCTGCGTGGCACTACTCGCTGATTTTAGTAAAACATTCTGCTTTTTAGTCGCGCCATCTTGCGGTGGTGCGACACATCTCCCAAGCAAACCTCTTTCCCATATCATCCAACAATTTCATATTATATTGTTTTATAATTGATTTTATTGCTGCTCAGCAAGCTACTATCAACATCCATGCCACTCATCCATATCTTGCCCTCCTTTATCTCCCGCTTCTGATCTCGCTCACAAAACCATCTGTTCATTGTGATCAGGTTAAAACTTTACCAATTCAAAGCTGATATTTAGTAAATGTTTATCTAGAGTTTACCCAGTCAAAGTTGCCTTGTTCTGGGAGGACATGTGAATAACTGGGAAAACGTCCAATTCGTTGGTGAAAACAGGCTGGCCCCGCGTGCCTACTTCTTCTCTTATGCCGACCACGCGCTGGCGGCCACCATGCAGCGCGAGCTGAGCCGCCGTTTTCTGAGCCTTGGCGGCCAGTGGCAGTTCCACTACTTCGACCACCCCCTGCAGGTGCCGGAGGCCTTCTATCACAGCCCCATGAGCGAGTGGGGCCAGATCACCGTGCCCAACATGTGGCAGATGGAAGGACATGGTCAGCTGCAGTACACCGACGAGGGTTTTCCCTTTCCCATCGACGTGCCCTTCGTGCCGACCAACAACCCCACCGGTGCCTATCAGCGCAGCTTCACGCTGAGCCCGGCCTGGGATGGGGAGCAGGTGATCATCAAGTTTGACGGGGTAGAGACCTACTTCGAGGTCTATGTGAACGGCCACTATGTCGGCTTCAGCAAGGGGAGCCGTCTCACCGCCGAGTTCGATATCAGCGCCTACGCCAACATCGGCGAGAACCTGCTGTCGGTAAGGGTGATGCAGTGGGCTGACTCCACCTATATCGAAGATCAGGACATGTGGTGGATGGCGGGGATCTTCCGCGACGTCTATCTGGTGGGCAAACCGGCCGCCCATGTGCAGGACTTCTTCATCCGCACCGCGCTGGCCGATGACAATCAAAGCGCCACCCTGAGCTGCGATATCCAGCTGGAAAATCTGGGGTCGGCTGCCCGAGATCACCGTCTGGTCTGGTCGCTGCTGGATCAGGGCCGCGAGATCGCCAGCGGCTCGCTCGATCATCTCGCCATCTACGGCAAGTGTGATTGCCGCTTCACGATGGATCTGGCTCACCCCCATCTGTGGAGCGCCGAAGATCCTTACCTCTACCAGCTGCAACTCTCCCTCTACAACGGTCAGGGCGAGCTGCTGGAAGTGATCCCGCAGCGGGTCGGGGTGCGTGAAATCAAGGTCAAAGATGGCCTCTTCTACGTCAACGGCCACTACCTCAAGCTGCATGGGGTGAACCGCCACGACAACGACCACCTCAAGAGCCGCGCGGTCGGCATGGATCGGGTGGAGCGCGATATCGTGCTGATGAAGCAGCACAACCTCAACTCGGTGCGCACTGCCCACTACCCGAACGACCCGCGCTTCTACGAGCTGTGCGACCAGTACGGTCTGTTCGTGATGGCGGAGACCGACGTGGAAACTCACGGTTTTGCCAACGTCGGCGATCTCAGCCGCATCACCGACGACCCCTTCTGGGAGCCGGTGTTCGTGGATCGCATCGAGCGCCATGTTCACGCCCAGAAGAACCACCCCTCCATCATCATCTGGTCGCTCGGCAACGAGTCCGGCTACGGCTGCAACATCAAAGCCATGTACCAGCGCTGCAAGGCGATCGACCCGACCCGGCTGGTGCATTACGAAGAGGATCGCGATGCCGAGGTGGTGGATGTGGTGAGTACCATGTATTCGCGCGTCTCCCAGATGAACTGCTTCGGCGAGTTCCCGATGGCGAAGCCGCGCATTATCTGCGAATACGCCCACGCCATGGGCAACGGCCCGGGTGGCCTCAGCGAATATCAGCAGGTGTTCGACCGTCATCTCCACATTCAGGGTCACTACATCTGGGAGTGGTGCGATCACGGCATTCTGGATCAGGACGAGCAGGGCCGCCCCGTTTACAAATACGGCGGCGACTACGGCGACTACCCCAACAACTACAACTTCTGCATGGATGGCCTTATCTATCCGGATCAGACCCCGGGGCCGGGCCTGCGTGAATACAAGCAGGTGATCTGCCCGGTCAAGGTGCGGGCGCTGGATTTGGCGAGCGGCAAGCTGGCGGTGGAAAATCGCTACTGGTTCTCCAATCTCGATGACATCCGCCTGCTGGTTGAAGTGAAGGCAGAAGGCGAACTGCTGGCCAGCCAGCAAATCCGGCTGGAAGGGGTTGCCCCCGGTGCCATCACAGAGCTGCAACTCGAGCTGCCTTCTCTCGATGGGCGGGAAACCTTCGTCCAGCTGCGGGTCATCAAGGCCACTGCCACCCGCTACAGTGCGGCGGAGCACGAGTTGGGCCAGTACCAGTTCCAGCTGAAAGAGTCGACTCGTCAGCTGCAGCCCTTTGCCAATCCCAACGCCACTCCGTTGCAGATTGCCGATGAGCGGCTCGACCTGACCCTGAGCGGCAGCGGCTTCACCCTGCGCTTCTCGCGCCTCGACGGCAAGCTGGTGAGCTGGCAGCAGGATGGCAATGAGCTCATCGAGCGCTCGCCGCGCCTCACTTTCTTCAAGCCGATGATCGACAACCACAAGCAGGAGTACGAGAGCCTGTGGCACCCGAACCACCTGCAGATCATGCAGGAGCACTTCCGTACCCTGAGCTGGCGTCAGCTGGGCGAGACGGTCGAGGTAACGGTGGAGAGCCTGATCGCGCCGCCGGTGTTCGACTTCGGCATGCGCTGCCGCTACGTCTACACCCTGAGCCCGAACGGCCAACTGCACGTGGCACTGTCCGGCCAGCCCTACGGCGGTTATGACGACATCATCCCCAAGATCGGCTTCGAGCTGGGCATTCGTCAGGATCTCGACCGGGTGCACTACTACGGCATGGGGCCGGGCGAGAACTATCAGGACAGCCGCCAGAGCAACTGGATCGACAGCTTCCAGAGCACAGTCAGCGAGATGTGGGAGCACTACCCCTTCCCGCAGGACAACGGCAACCGCCAGCAGGTGCGCTGGGCGACCCTGACCAATCGTCACGGTGCCGGTCTCTACGTGCGACCCGATGCCCCCATCAACCTCAGCGTCTGGCCCTACAGCTGGGAGCATATCCACGCGGCTCAGCACATCAATGAGCTGGAACCGAGCGGTTATCTCACCCTCAATCTGGATCACAAGGTACTGGGGCTCGGCTCCAACTCCTGGGGCTCCGAGGTGCTGGACTCCTGGCGGGTGCGCTTCGAGCCGTTCAGCTTCGGCCTGACCCTGCTGCCCATCGCCCGCGGCAACCTCAATCCGGCTGCGCTGGCCGGGCTCGATCTCACCATCAACGGCGGGAGGAACCTCGCATGATCACCCTGGACAACCTGACCCTGTTCAAAAACATCTACCGGGAGGGCAAGAAGTGGGGCCGCTGCGTGGAGGCCATCGACAACCTGGCCAACCTCAAGCCAGGTATCTGCCACTCCATCGGTGACTCCCTCACCTACCGCTTGCAGGAGGGGGCCAGCCCGGCCACCTCCCTGTTCGAGGGGCAGCGCCGCTACTTCGACGTTCACTACTACCTGGAAGGGGCAGAGACGGTGGAGTGGGCTGCCAAGAGCGAGCTGGCGGTCGAGCAGGCCTATGACGACACCACAGACCGAGAGTGGCTGGCTGGCGAGGTGCGTGAGCGCCAGCAGGTGGGCAACGGGCAGGTGGTGATCTTCGAGAACGATGAAGCCTACCGGTTCGTCGGCGACGGGCCGGTGCGCAAGGTGATCATCAAGGTCACCGTCGAAGGCGGCTACTTCAAGAACAAATAACAAGCCGCCGGTTCTGCACTGACAAAAGCCGGAAGGGCGGGGCTCACCCTACAACCCATGCCTCGCCCTTTCGCGGCAATAACTACAGGTCTGGAGATGCACCATGTCTGATTCCAAACGCAATACGATAGGCAAGTTTGGTCTGCTGTCGCTCACCTTCGCGGCGGTATTCAGCTTTAACAACGTCATCAACAACAACATCGAGATCGGTCTGGCCTCCGCCCCGATGTTCTTTCTGGCCACCATTTTTTACTTCATTCCGTTCTGCCTGATCATTGCGGAATTTGTGTCACTGAATAAGAACTCCGAAGCGGGGGTGTATGCCTGGGTGAAGAGCTCCCTCGGCGGTCGCTGGGCCTTTATCTCCGCCTACACCTACTGGTTCGTGAACCTCTTCTTCTTCACCTCCTTGCTGCCGCGGGTCATTGCCTACGCCTCCTATGCCTTCCTCGGCTATGAGTACATTCTCACCCCGGTGGCGACCACGGCATTGAGCATGGTGCTGTTTGCCTTTGCCACCTACGTCTCCACCAACGGTGCCAAGATGCTGGGCCCCATCACCTCGGTGACCTCGTCCCTGATGCTGCTGCTGACCCTCTCCTACATTCTGCTGGCAGGTGCGGCACTGGTGGGCGGCGTGCAGCCGGCTGACCCCATCACGGTAGAGGCCATGATCCCCGATTTCAGCTGGGCCTTCCTCGGCATCACCACCTGGATCTTTATGGCAGCCGGTGGCGCCGAGTCGGTGGCGGTCTACGTCAATGACGTGAAAGGGGGCTCCAAATCCTTCGTGAAGGTGATCATCATCGCCGGGATCTTTATCGGGGTGCTCTACTCCATTGCATCGCTGTTGATCAACGTGTTCGTACCGAGCGACACCCTGAAATATACCGGCGGCTCGGTGCAGGTGTTTGAAGGGCTGGCAGCCTACTTCGGCCTGCCGGAGATCCTGATGAACCGCTTTGTCGGGCTGGTCTCCTTCACCGCCATGTTCGGCTCCCTGCTGATGTGGACGGCGACCCCGGTGAAGATCTTCTTCTCCGAAATCCCGGCCGGCATCTTCGGCAAGAAGACAGTCGAGCTCAACGAGAACGGCGTGCCCGCCCGCGCAGCCTGGATCCAGTACCTCATCGTGCTGCCGCTGATGGTGATCCCGACCCTGGGCTCCAACACCGCGCAGGATCTGATGAACACCGTCATCAACATGACCGCCGCCTCCATGCTGCCGCCGCTGTTCATCATGCTGGCCTACCTCAATCTGCGCCTGAAGCTCGACCACCTGCCGCGGGAGTTCAAGATGGGTTCGCGCACTACCGGCATCGCCGTGGTCTCGGTGCTGATCGCCATCTTCTCGGTGGGCTTCCTCGCCTCCACCTTCCCGACCGGCGCCGACATCATGACCATCATCTTCTACAACGTCGGCGGGATCGTGATCTTCCTCGGCTTCGCCTGGTGGAAATACAACAGATACGAGGCCTCCCTCAGTGCCGAAGCGCGTGCCAAAGAGGCCCAGCCGACGGCGCAGGTTGCCATGCAGACGCCATAGGCACGGTATTGAATACCAATCAAACCGGGTGGCCGTTGGCCACCCGCAAACCGTTGAACCAGAAAAGGAAAAGAGCATGAGCGAGACGATCGAGTTTGCCGAATTCAAGCGGGTCGAGATGAAGGTGGGCAAGGTGCTGGAGGTGGTGCGTCACCCCGGTGCCGACAAACTCTACATCGTCCAGATCGACGTGGGTGGCGAGCGGCCGCTGCAGACCGTCACCAGTCTGGTGCCTTACTACAGCGAAGAGGAGCTGATGGGCAGCGAGGTGGTGGTACTGACCAACCTCAAGCCCACCAAAATGCGCGGTGAGCGATCCGAGTGCATGTTGCTGTGCGCCGAGATCCCGGACGAGAGCCAGAGCGTGCTGTTGCAACCGCGGGTGCCGATGGCGCCGGGCACTCCGATCGTCTGAATGGTATTGCGAGCCGGTGCGGGAGACGGTACCGGTTCAGCAACGAGGCCGTGCACGCGGCCCGATCATAACAAGAGAGTAAAGCGCGGGGCCGACAGACCCTTGCCGAACACATCACAGAGTCACAGCGCTCCCCACAGGGAGCGCAAGTCCACTGGAGGACACCATGTCTGAATCCGTACGCGGCACCATAGGCAAGTTTGCCCTGTTGTCGATGACCTTTGCCGCCGTGTTCAACGTGCGCAACATCGTCAACAACAACATCGAGCTGGGGCTCAGCTCCGCCCCTATCTTCCTGTTGGCGACCATCGTCTACTTCATCCCGTTTGTTTTCATCATCGCCGAGTTCGTCTCGGCCAACAAAAACTCCGAGTCGGGGATGTACGACTGGCTTAAAAAACCGCTCGGCACCCGGATGGCCTATCTGGGTTCGTTTCTCTACTGGTTCGTGAACCTGTTCTGGTTCGTCTCCCTGTTGCCCAACGTCATCGCCTACGCCTCCTACGCCATGCTGGGGTACGAGTACAGCTTCTCGCCCATGGTCACCTCGATCATCTCCATCGTGCTGTTTGCGGCGGCGACCCACATCTCCACCAAGGGGGCGAGCTGGCTCGGCAAGATTGCCGAAATAGTGGCCTACGGGGTATTTGCCCTGTTCGCCATCTATGTGCTGGGCGCCCTCATGGCCCTGAGTGGCGATCATGTGCCGGCCCAGCCCATCACGCTGGAGGCGATGACTCCCACCGTCAACTGGGCGACCCTCGGCATCATGTGCTGGATCTTCCAGGCGGCGGGCGGTGCCGAAACGGCAGCGGCCTACCTCAATGACGTGAAGGGCGGCCAGAAGTCCTTTATCAAGGTGATCATCAGTGCCGGTATCGTCATCGGTGCCATGTATGCGGTCGGTTCCCTGTTGGTGAACGTGTTCGTGCCGCGCGAGAGCCTCACCTATGCCGGCGGCATGGTGGAGATCTTCACCGGCATGGCCCAGTACTTCGGGCTCTCCGAGGCGCCGGTGAAGATCCACTTCTCCGAGATCCCGCAGGGGGTTTACGGCGAGAAGACCACCCAGCTCAACGAGCACGGCGTGCCGGTGCGCGCCGCCTGGTGGCAGTTTGTCTTCGTGTTCGCGATGCTGGTGGTCAACGGCTTCGGCTCCGAGTCGGTGCAGCAGATGATGAACACCGCCATCAACCTTACCGCCGGCACCGCCATGTTGCCGCCGATCTTCATCATGGTGGCCTACTTCGTGTTCCGCTGGAAACATGACGACACCCCGCGCGACTTCCGTATGGGGTCGCGCAAGTTCGGGATGGGCGTGGTGTCGGTGCTGATCGCCATCTTCGTGGTGAGCATGAGCGCCTCCGCCTTCCCGGCCGGGGTGGATCTGGTGCGTGCCTTCTTCATCAACGTCTTTATGACCGCGGTCTTCTCGGCGCTGGCCTACTGGTGGATCTCCCGCTTCGAGAAGCGGCAGGCCCGCAAGCTCGGTGGCAATGAGAAGAAAAGCGGCAACGGCAAGCTGGCCAGCCAGCGCTGATCGGCTGGGTGAGAAAGCGGAACGGGTGGCCTTGGTCGCCCGTTTTTTATCCATTTCGCGCCGGTTTGGCGCTATCTGGCCGCGGGTCATCAACTTCCGCTATTCGACAAAGACAAAGCAAAGGCGTTAAGCATTGATGAACAATTAACCGCTGCACAACGTTGCGCCTCTCTGTTATCGGGGTAAGCTGGAGGTTCGTTTTAGCGGGAGGTGCCAGACATCTCCCGCTCTGTTTCTTGTCCTCCCCAATCCTGACTGTCGCCACGGCAGCAGGATGCCCTTCTGATGGAGACCTTTCGTGCGTCTGGATCCCTTTACTGTTGTGCTGATTGCGGTGGTCACCCTGGCCTCCCTCTTTCCCTGCGAGGGGCAGGCAGCCGTCTGGTTCGGTCTGCTGACCAAGCTGGCGGTGGCGCTCTTGTTCTTCATGCATGGCGCCAAGCTGTCGCGCCAGAACCTGCTGGCGGGCCTCGGTCACTGGCGGCTTCATCTGGTGGTGATGCTCAGCACCTTCGTGCTGTTTCCGCTGCTCGGGCTGCTGCTCACCCCGCTGGTGCCCAGCTGGCTGAGTCCGGCCATCTACCTCGGCTTCCTCTATCTCTGCGCTTTGCCAGCCACCGTGCAGTCGGCTATCGCCTTTACCTCGATGGCAGGGGGCAATGTGTCGGCGGCGGTGTGCAGCGCCTCGGCCTCCAGCATCCTCGGCATCTTCCTCTCGCCGGTGCTGGTGGGGATGATGATCCACGTGCAAGGGGAGGGGATCGACACCTGGCACTCCATCCAGTCCATCATGATGCAGCTGATGCTGCCGTTCGTGGTGGGCCACCTGTCGCGCCCGCTCATTGGCCGCTGGGTCGACAGCCATCGGCCGCTCATCGGCAAACTGGATCAGAGCTCCATCCTGCTGGTGGTCTATGTGGCCTTCAGCGAGGCGGTGGTGCAGGGGATTTGGCGTCAAGTAAGTTGGTACGATCTGGCCAGTATTGTGCTGCTGAGCTGCGTCTTGCTGGCGCTGGTGCTCTGCTGGAACGTCTGGATCAGTCGTCGCCTCGGCTTCGACAAGGCGGACGAGATCACCATCGTCTTCTGCGGCTCCAAGAAGAGCCTCGCCAACGGGGTGCCGATGGCCAACGTCATGTTCCCCGCCGCCAGTGTCGGGGTGATGGTGCTGCCGCTGATGATCTTCCACCAGATCCAGCTGATGGTCTGCGCCGTGCTGGCGCGCCGCTATCACGAGCAGGGAGAGTGATACTCGCGCCGTTTTGGCTGTCATAACAAGAGGGAGGCTCGTTGGCCTCCCTCTTCTCATCTGCATGTCGACCGGCGGATTAGCGTTTGCGCCAGACAGTCAGCTGCGCCACCGTGTGCTGGTATTTACGGGCGGTCTCGCGGATGACGAAAGGCACATCCCGCGGCGGGCAGTGCTCCTCGAACTCCGCCGCCAGCAGCCGTTGCAGCGCCTGATAGGTGGTAAGCGCCTCGCCGTTTTCACGAATGCCGCCGAGCCAGTTGGCGGGCGGAGTATATTCCGCCAGCCAGGTATAGGGGCTGGTGAGCACCAGTAGGCCACCGCTGCGCAGCCGGGGGGCGATATCCCGCAGGAAGCGAGCGGGCTCCCGCA
Organism: Aeromonas sp. JL9; assembly: GCF_024436075.1. Classification (NCBI taxonomy): domain Bacteria; kingdom Pseudomonadati; phylum Pseudomonadota; class Gammaproteobacteria; order Aeromonadales; family Aeromonadaceae; genus Aeromonas; species Aeromonas sp. JL9. Next base: position 10,319 of record NZ_JANFNV010000017.1, read on the forward strand.
ACCGATCGATCAGGTTAGAGGCGAGCACCAGATCGTAGTGGTCATATTTGGGCTTGAGGTTGCAGGCATCCCCCTGACTGAAGTGGATGCGCTCAGCCTGACTCGCCCCCAGCCCGTGGCTCGACAGGCGCGCCTCGCAATACTCCACCAGTTCACCCTCCAGCGGAATGGCGTAGCGGAAGCTGTCCTGGCTGGCGAGGGCCAGCGCCACATCGATGAAGCGGGCCGAGTAGTCCACCCCGTCCACGTGCTGGAAGTGGCGAGCCAGTTCGAAGCTGGCGCGGCCGGTGGCACAGCCGATATCCAGTGCCCGCTGGTGGTTGCTGCACAGCTCGCCAGCAAGATCAGCAAGCGTCTTGGCGTAGTTGGCTACCCCGAAGTGGCTCGGGCCGTACTGGAAGTCGAGATATTGAGCGACCAGCGTGTCGGTTTCATAGGGATTCACGATAACGGGTTCCTGATAACGGGAGACCAGATAGCGGAAACCCGCATGCTGGAAAAAGTGACGCCGGAAGGCGTAACGGGATGATTTGAGCGCTTCGTTACCCGTGCTGATCCAGCTGCCACCCTTGATCAGGGTGTGCTTGCCATCAAAGGTGGGGGTGGAGAAGTCGTCGTAGAGCGGGTGGATTTTAAAGCCGTCGAAGCCATCGATGGCGGTGCTGGTCCACTGCCAGACATTGCCCACCAGATCGAAGAACTCCCCTTGCGGGCAGGCATCCACCGGGCAGGAGGAGGCGAAGCGGGCCAGATTGATATTGCCGGGTGCCTCAGTCCAGTCCGGCTGATCGCCGGGAACTTGCTCGCGCAGCAGCATCCATTCCGCCTCGCTCGGCAGCTGGATGGGGAGTCCGGTCTGTGCCGCCTTCCAGCGACAGAAGGCGGCCGCTTCCAGCTGATTCACCTCGACCGGCCAGTCCCAGGGCATGGCGACCTGCTCGGTCATCAGCCGCAGCTGCAATTGTTCGGGCTCGGCGGGGTCACCCACCCAGAAGGTGGGCATCTGCGCCTTGGCGTACTGGCACCAGCCCCATCCCTCCTCATCCCACCACTGTTGCTGGTCGTAGCCGCCCGCCTGGACGAAGGCGAGGTACTCGGCATTGCTCACCAGCATGCGGCTGGCCTGAAACGGGGCCAGCTCGATCTGGCGCTCGCCATATTCGTTGTCCCAGCCGTAGGTGGCGTCCTGCTTGCCAAGGCGCACCTTGCCGCCGGCCACCGGCAGCAGACTGTTGGCGGGTACCTGATCAATGCGGTGGCGGGCTTCGGGGCAGGCGGGCCAATAAGGCTGCGGCCGCACCCAGGCGAGCGGCAACTGGCGGATGAGCACGCTGGAGGTCTCGAGGTGGATGCGCTCGTGCTCTATCCCCATCAGGATAACCCAGGCCGGGCTTTGCCAGTCGATGGGCAGGGTGAGCGGCATCTGGCGGATGAAGTCGCACACCAGCGAACGGACTTTGGCCCGATAGCTGCGCAGCTCGGTGACCTTGGGCCAGTCGTAGTGGGTCTCGTCCAGATCGTCCCAGCTCATCTCGTCCACCCCGATGGCGACCATGGCCTCGATGCGGGCATCCAGCCGCTGATCGATCAGGCGTGCCGCCAGCAGCTTGTTGATAAAGAAGGCGGCGGTGTGGCCGTAGTAGAAGATGAGCGGATGGCGCAGGGGGATCGCCTTGTTGAACCAGGCCCGCTCATCGGCCAGACAGTCGAACAGCGAGTCGTAGAGATCGAAGGTCTGGCAGAAGTAGGCGAGCAGCTCGCGCCGTTTCTGCTCGGGATCGCTGCCGGTCAGCAACGGGGTGTGAGTCGGCTCCGGCAGACCGGTGGCGGTGGCATAGAGAGGGCTTGCTTGGGTCACGCTCTGACTCCTTGTTGGCAGTGAAGACTGACAAGACAGTGGTAATGACATTACCGCAATGGAGAGCTTGGTACGCACGAAGTACCACTATTGGCTCAACAGACCGGCTGGGCAATTAAAAACTTCCACGGGCTGTCAGCATAGTGACCGGCAGGGTGACCCGCCAATCAGCCACAATCATATCCGTTCGAGAATGGTTATTTTCACCAAAATATGGTCTAAATGGCTCTCTGAATTCTTCGGTTTGTTCTGGGTTTAATGGTTATTTCGTTTTGAATCATTAAGTTAATTTTTGGCTCACGCTTTGCAAAGCATGAAAACCAATTGGCCCTGGATGGCCAACACATAAGGAGGAGAGTAGTGATGAAATGGATGATGGTTGTCATGTTGATGGCAGGGCTCAGTGGTTGTCACTGGCTGGATCAGACCAGAATGACCGGAACGGGAGCTGTGGTCGAGCGCCAGCAGGCGCTTGGTGACGGGATGACCCGGGTGCTGGCGGGGGTGCCTGCCACCCTCCATCTGGTTGCGGGGGAGCCGCGCGGTATCCTGATCAAGGGGCAGGAGAACCTGCTGCCCTATCTGGTGCTGACCGAGAGCGGCGACAAGCTGGAGATCGAGGTGAAGGAGGGTTACCGGCTCGATCCTACCGAGCCGCTGGAGCTGACCATCACCTTGCCGGTGTTGAACGAACTGGCATTGGCCGGGACCGGCAACGGCGATCTGAGCGGCTTCAAGGGCGATGAGCTGGTGCTGTCGGTGGCCGGTACCGGTGACATCGTCGCCAGTCAGCTGGAGCTGAAACGGCTGGAAGGGAATATCGCTGGCACCGGCAGTCTGGAGCTGGGCAGCGGTTCGGCGCAGGCCATCGAGCTGAACATTGCCGGATCTGGCGACGTGCTCGGGAGCGAGATGCGCGGCAACGAGGTAGAGGTCAATATCGCCGGCAGCGGTGATGTGGCGGTACGGGCGCAGGAGACGCTGAAAGTCGGCATCGCCGGTTCAGGCAACATCGCCTACTGGGGCGATCCCAAGGTAGAGCAGCAGATCGCAGGCTCCGGCGGCGTGACCCGAGCGGGCAGCTGATATCAACCGATCACCACAACTGAAACAGGCCCGCAACGGGCCTGTGTTGATCAGAGGTGGCGGGCGTGAAAGCGCAGGTGCGCCTCGATAAAGCTCGCCACGAAGTAGTAGCTGTGGTCATAGCCCTCGTGGCGGTTGAGCTCCAGCGGCCACTCCTTGCTGGTGGCCACCTCGGCCAGCGCATCGATGTGCAACTGCTCGGCGAGGAAGGGATCATCCCGCCCCACATCCACCAAGGTTGGCAGCGGTGTGACCGGCTGGTGGCGCAGCAGTTGGCAGGCATCCCACTCCTGCCACAGCAGAGGATTGCTGCCGAGATAGGCGCCGAGCGCCTTCTGGCCCCAAGGGCTGCGGCTCGGGTGACAGATCGGGCTGAACGCCGAGACCGAGCGGTAGCGACCCGGCTCCCGCAGCGCGGCGATCAGCGCACCATGACCGCCCATGGAGTGGCCGCTGATGGCGCGGCGGGTCGAGACCGGGAAGTGGGTCTCTATCAAGTCAGGCAGTTCGCGGGTGACGTAGTCATACATCTGGTAGTGCGCCTGCCAGGGGCTCTGGCTGGCATTGACGTAAAAGCCTGCGCCCATGCCGAGGTCATAACCGGGATCGTCCGCTACGCCGTCGCCGCGGGGGCTGGTGTCCGGCGCCACCAGGGCGATGCCGAGCTCGGCGGCGATGCGCTGGGCACCCGCCTTCTGCATAAAGTTCTCATCGGTGCAGGTGAGGCCGCTGAGCCAGTAGAGCACCGGCACCTTCTGGCCGGTGAGGGCCTGGGGCGGCAGATAGATGGCAAAATTCATCTCGCAGCCGAGCACGCTGGCGTGGTGGCGATAGCGCTTGTGCCAGCCGCCGAAGCTCTTGTTGCTGCTGATAATCTCCAGATTCATCGAAGGACTCCTGCGCCCCGCCCACGATGGCGGGCGGGGTGATCATGCTCAGTAGTGGATGACGGTGCGGATGCTCTTGCCTTGGTGCATCAGGTCGAACGCCTCGTTGATCTGTTCCAGCGGCATGGTGTGGGTGATGAAGTCATTGAGGCGGAACTCACCCTGCATATAGCGCTGCACATAGCTCGGCAGTTCGCTGCGACCGCGAACCCCGCCGAAGGCGCTGCCGCGCCAGACCCGACCGGTCACCAGCTGGAACGGACGGGTGCTGATCTCCTGACCCGCTCCGGCCACGCCGATGATGACCGACTCGCCCCAACCCTTGTGGCAGCACTCCAGCGCCGCACGCATCACCTTGACGTTGCCGATGCACTCGAAGGAGAAGTCGACGCCGCCATCGGTCAGCTCGACGATCACCTCCTGAATCGGTTTGTCGTAATCGTTCGGGTTGATGCAGTCGGTGGCACCCAGCTTGCGGGCCAGTTCGAACTTGCTCTCGTTGATGTCGATGGCGATGATGCGACCGGCCTTGGCCAGACGGGCACCGATCACCGCCGAGAGGCCGATGCCCCCCAGCCCGAAGATGGCGACGCTCTCACCCTCTTTCACCTTGGCTGTGTTCATCACTGCGCCGATGCCGGTGGTGACGCCACAACCGAGCAGGCAGACCTCTTCCAGCGGGGCCGCCGGGTCTACCTTGGCGATGGAGATCTCCGGCAGCACTGTGTATTCGCTGAAGGTGGAGGTGCCCATGTAGTGATAGATGGGCTGGCCATCTTTCGAGAAGCGGGTGGTACCGTCCGGCATCAGCCCCTTGCCCTGAGTGGCGCGGATCTTCTGGCACAGGTTGGTCTTGCCGGATTTGCAGAACTTGCACTCGCCGCACTCGGGGGTGTAGAGCGGGATCACGTGATCGCCCACCTTGACGCTGGTGACCCCTTCGCCGACCGATTCGACAATGCCGCCCCCCTCGTGACCGAGAATGCAGGGGAAGACTCCTTCCGGATCCTCACCGGAGAGGGTGAAGGCATCGGTGTGGCAGACGCCGGTCGCGACGATGCGCACCCGCACCTCGCCCGCTTGCGGCGGCATGACCTCGATCTCTTCGATGGAGAGGGGCTGACCCGGGCCCCAGGCGATGGCGGCTTTACACTTGATGCTTTGAACCTGTGTCATGGATGAGATCCTTATCTTTTGAGGTAGATGGACAGAAATGAACTCAGGTACCCAGTGTAGTTTCCATTCGATTTGGTGATAATAAGGTGAAATATCAAATCACTTTTACACACAGGTAATAATGTTCGGCTGGGAAGGGATCTGTGAATTTGTCAGCGTGGCGGAGCAGGGGGGCTTTACTCCGGCGGCGCGCAAGCTGGGGGTGTCGGTAGCCCAGGTGAGCCGTCAGGTGGCACAGCTGGAGGATCGGCTGCAGGCCAAACTGCTGCTGCGCACCACCCGTCAGGTGCGGCTCACCGAGCTTGGCGAGATCTACTATCGCCACTGCCGCCAGTTGCTCGACAACCTCTACGAGGCGGAGCTGGCGGTAGGCCGCCATCAGGCGGTGCCGCAAGGGTCGCTGCGCATTACGGCACCCGTCTCCTACGGCGAGAGCCGCATCGCCCCGTTGGTGAACGATTTCATGGTGCGTTTCCCCCAGCTGGAGGTGACGCTCAACCTCACCAATCAGCAGCTGGATCTGGTGCACGAAGGCTACGATCTGGCGCTGCGGCTCGGCCATCTCAAGGATTCGACGCTGGTGGCGCGCAAGCTGGCGCAGCGGGTGCCTTATGTCTGTGCCTCACCGGCTTACACCGCCCGCCACGGCATGCCCAACAGCCTCTCCGAGCTGACCCGCCATACCTGTCTGGTGGGCAACAGCGACGAGTGGTACTTCACCCTGGATGGTCGTCCCCACAGCGTGCGGGTACGTGGCCTGTTGCAGTGCAACAGCGGCCACGCCCTGCTGGATGCGGCGCTCAAGGGGATTGGCATCATCCAGCTGCCGGATTACTACGTGAACGACCATCTTGCCCGAGGCGAGCTGATCGAGCTGCTGCCCGAGCTGCGGGCGCCGGCGGAGGGGATCTGGGCCCTCTATCCCCATAACCGCCACCTCTCTCCCAAGGTGCGGCTGCTGGTGGACTATTTGGCCGAGCGGCTGAGCGACCCGCACCAACCGGCGCTGGTGATGCCGATAGGCTAGGGCATTCCCCGCTCGTTGACTCACTGGCGGCGGACGACAGGTGCGATGGCCGGAAAATAAAAGAGCCCTTGAGGAATCAAGGGCTCTTTTGCAGGTAACAACCGGAGAGTCAGCGACCCATCACTCGATGTTCTGGATCTGCTCGCGCATCTGCTCGATGAGCACCTTCAGCTCGACGGCGGACTGGGTCACTTCGGCGTTGATGGACTTGGATCCGAGGGTGTTAGACTCGCGGTTGAACTCCTGCATCATAAAGTCGAGACGACGGCCACAGGCGCCACCCTTCTTCATGATCTTGTTGGTCTCGCTGATGTGCATCTCCAGACGATCCAGCTCTTCGGCCACGTCGATCTTCTGGGCCAGCATGACGATCTCCTGCTCGATGCGGGCCGGATCCAGCTCCACCTTGGCTTCGGCCAGACGGTCGGTGAGCTTCTGGCGCTGCCATTCGATGATCTGCGGCAGGTGGACGCGCACCTTCTTCACTTCCACCTGAATGCCGGCCAGACGCTGTTCGATCAGCGCCTTGAGGTTGGCCCCTTCGCTGGCGCGGGAGGCGAGGAAATCTTCCATGGTCTGGTCAAAACCGCCGAGCAGCTCGGTGGCAACCGCGTCCATGTCCTGTTCGGCGGCAGCCATGACACCCGGCCAGCGCAGTACATCGACCGGATTGAGCTGACCCTGACCCGCCTCTTTCATTACCCAGCTGGCGCTGTCGATGATCAGCTTGGCCAGCTCTTCATTGATATGGAGCTGGCTGGCTGCGGCCTGAGCGGCTTCGAAACGCAGGTTGCACTCCACCTTGCCGCGCTGCAGCTTGGCGCGGAAACGCTCACGCAGAACCGGTTCCAGGCTGCGCAGTTGCTCCGGCAGGCGAATGTAGGTTTCCAGATAGCGCTGGTTGACCGAACGAATTTCCCAAACGGCTGTGCCCCAGTCGCCCTTGAATTCCTTGCGGGCGTAGGCGGTCATGCTGTGAATCATTGATTGTTCCGGGCTTGATGAAGTGTGCGGCCAGTATACTCAGCCCGGCCCTGCTCGTCAGCCGATGCCGTGGTTTTAGCGGCTGATATTTGGGGCGGGATCACTTATAATCCCCCGCCAATTTGAGCCAGCCCAGAGGTCCGTTCCATGTCACGTCCAAGCGATCGCAGTGCCGCGCAACTTCGCCCGGTTACCATTACCCGCAATTTCACCAAACATGCAGAAGGCTCAGTGCTGGTGGAGTTCGGTAACACTCGCGTGCTCTGCACCGCCAGCGTAGACACCAGCGTTCCGCGCTTCCTGAAAGGGAAGAACCAGGGCTGGGTGACTGCCGAATACGGCATGCTGCCACGCTCCACCCACTCCCGGATGAACCGCGAAGCGGCCTCCGGCAAGCAGAGTGGCCGTACTCTGGAGATCTCCCGTCTGATCGCCCGCTCCCTGCGCGCGGCGGTAGACCTGACTGCGCTGGGCGAGCACTCCATCACAGTTGACTGTGACGTGCTGCAAGCCGATGGCGGCACCCGCACCGCTTCCATTACCGGTGCCTGCGTGGCGCTGGTGGATGCGCTGAACTGGATGGTCGAGAAGGGCATGCTCAAGCAGAGCCCGCTCAAGCAGATGATCGCTGCAGTCTCCGTCGGCATGTATCAGGGCGAAGCCATCTGCGATCTGGAGTACATCGAAGACTCTGCCGCCGAGACCGACATGAACGTGGTGATGACCGAAGATGGTCGCATCATCGAGGTGCAGGGCACCGCGGAGGCCGAGCCCTTCACCCATGAAGAGTTGCTGGAGATGCTGGCGCTCGCCAAGGGCGGCATCGCCGACATCATTGCGCTGCAGAAGCAGTCGCTCTCCTGATTTTAAAAACGCGGCATTGACCGCGTTTTTTTATCCCCCCACACAAGACAACGACAAGCCAAGCAAGGAGCCAGAATGAAAGCCTACCAGCGTCAATTTATCGAGTTCGCCCTGGAGAAACAGGTCCTCAAATTCGGTGAATTTACCCTGAAATCCGGTCGTAAAAGCCCCTACTTCTTCAACGCCGGTCTGTTCAACAGCGGCCGCGATCTGGCCCGTCTCGGCCGCTTCTATGCCGCCGCCCTGATGGATGCCGGTATCGAGTTCGATGTGCTGTTTGGCCCGGCCTACAAGGGGATCCCCATCGCCTCCGCCACTGCCGTGCAGCTGGTGGAGCAGCACGATGTGGACGTGCCCTGGTGCTTCAACCGCAAGGAGGCCAAGGATCACGGCGAGGGCGGCAATCTGGTGGGCAGCCCGCTCAAGGGGCGCGTCATGCTGGTGGACGACGTCATCACCGCCGGCACTGCCATCCGCGAATCCATGGATCTGATCCAGGCCAACGGCGCCTCGCTGGCGGGCGTGCTGATCGCGCTGGACCGTCAGGAGAAGGGCAAGGGCGAGCTCTCCGCCATTCAGGAAGTGGAGCGTGACTACGGCGCCCACATCATCGCCATCATCCAGATGAGCGACTTGATCCAGTATCTGGAAGAGAAGCAGGCCGAACAGCCGGAGCTGGCAGCGCAACTGGCGGCCATGAAGGCTTACCGCGCTCAGTACGGTATCTGAGTTCCGCTCATACCGCGCAATAGCTGAATGCGGCGCCCGTTTGTTCTCTGACAGCAAACGGGCGCCGTTTTTTTCATCTGCAAAAAGTGGATCATGTGGCTTGAGCTTGCCCTTACAGTAAAGGTTAGGGTTTGCCAGTCGGCGTTTTGTGGTGCCGACGGGTTCCGGGGAGGAACAATATGACCACTCATCTTCAATCACCCATTCATCTGCAGTTGCCGCTCAGCGGCATGAGCTGCGCCAACTGCGCAGGCCGCATCACGACCGCCCTCAACAAGCTCGACGGGGTATCGGCCACCGTCAACTTCGCGCTGGAGCAGGCGGCCATCGAGCTGGCCAGCCCCGACAGTCTGTCTGCGGTGCTCGACAGCATCAAGAGTCAGGGTTACGACTACGGTAGCGAGACCTTTTTGTTTCAAATTACCGGCATGACTTGTGCCGGTTGTTCAGCTCGACTGAACAAGATGCTGGCCGCGCTGCCCGGCGTTATCTCGGCCGAGGTCAATTTCTCTATCGAACAGGCCCGCATCGTGCTGGTCCCCGGGATGCAGACGCCCGCCGCTTTGCGCGAGCAGATCGAAGCGCTCGGCTTTGGCGCCCAGCTGGCACAAGGCTCGGCCAGCGGCCGCCGCCAGCAGTTGCTGGAGCGGGAAGCGCAGGAGGCCGCCACAGCCCGTCAGGCTCAAACCCGGGTCATCGTCTCGGCTTTGCTGACGTTGCCGCTGCTGGTGGGGATGCTGGCCATGGCCGGACTGTTCCCCTGGCATCTGCCCGCCTGGCTGGAGTTGCTGCTCGCCACCCCGGTGCAGTTCTGGATCGGCGCCCGCTTCTATCGCGGCGCCTGGCTCGCCATCAAGAACCGCGCAGCCAATATGGATGTGCTGGTGGCAACCGGCACCAGCGCCGCCTACTTCTACAGCCTCTATCTGTTGTTGACGCTGGGGATGGCAGCCAGCGGCAAGCTCTATTTCGAAGCGAGCGCCATCATCATCACCCTGATTTCGTTGGGAAAACTGCTGGAGGCGAGAGCCCGCCGCAGCACCCAGTCCGCCATTCGCGAACTGATGGCGCTGCGACCGGAAACTGCCACCGTCTGGCGTGGCGAGAGCTGGCAGAGCGTCGCCATCGACGAGGTGCTGCGTGGCGATCGGCTGCGGGTGCTGGTGGGTGAGCGGGTGCCGGTGGACGGCAAAATCTTGAGCGGCGCCAGCGAGCTGGACGAGTCGATCCTCACCGGGGAGAGTCTGCCGGTGCCGCGCAGTGCGGGCGACAAGGTGCTGGGCGGCGCCATCAACCGCTCCGGCGTGCTGGAGATCGAAGCCACTACCGTGGGGGAGGATTCCAGCCTCAGCAAGATCATCGCACTGGTGGAGAGTGCCCAGATGGGCAAGGCACCGCTGCAGCAGCTGGTGGACAAGGTCTCTGCCGTGTTCGTACCGGTGGTGATGGCCATCGCCCTGTTCACCCTGCTGGTGTGGTACGCCATCAGCAACGACTTTGCTCAGGCGCTGCTGGCAGCGGTGGCGGTGCTGGTGATCGCCTGCCCCTGTGCGCTGGGGCTGGCGACCCCGGCGGCCATCGTCACCGGTACCGGAGTCGCGGCGCGCCACGGCATCCTGATCAAGGATGTGGATACCTTGCAGAAGGCCCACGCCATCAAGGCGCTGATCTTCGACAAGACCGGCACGCTCACTCAGGGCAAGCCGGTACTGGCTAGCTGGAGCGGCAATGACGAGCAGTTGCATCTGGCCGCCGCCCTGCAGCAGGCGAGCGAACACCCGCTGGCGCTGGCGATGCGCGAGGCGGTCGGCAGCGGGGTGGCACTGCCCCAGCCCGACGCGGTGGAAGTGCGGGTCGGTGCCGGTATTGTCGGTCAGGTAGCTGGTCGCACAGTCGCCATCGGTAATGGCTCCCTGCTGGCCCAGCTCGGCATTGAACCGCCGCAACAGGATCAACAAGCCGCCGATGGGGCGACCCGGGTTTGGGTGGCCATCGACGGCGTGGTGGCCGGCATCGCGGCGCTGGCCGATACCCTGCGCCCCGAGAGCCCGGAAGCCATCGCCACCCTGCGCCAGCGCGGCATTGCCAGCTGGTTGGTGAGCGGCGACGCGCCGGCCCCCGTGGCCCATATTGCCGCCAAGCTGGGGCTGGACGGGGCCTTTGACTCCGTGCTGCCAGCGGGCAAGGTGGAGAAAGTGGAGGCGCTGCGGGCGCAAACCCGCGGGCTGGTGGCCATGGTGGGGGACGGGGTGAACGATGCCCCGGCACTGGCCGCGGCGGACGTCGGCATCGCCATGGGCTCCGGCTCCGATGTGGCGATGGAGACAGCTTCCATCACCCTGATGCGCTCCGACCCGCGGCTGGTGGCTGATGCCATCGATATCTCGGCGGCGACCTGGCGCACCATACAGCAGAATCTGTTCTGGGCCTTCGTGTTCAACATCATCGGTATTCCGCTGGCGGCACTGGGCTACCTGAGCCCCGAGCTGGCGGGGGCGGCCATGGCCCTGAGCAGCATCACCGTTTTGAGCAATTCCCTGTTATTGAAACGCTGGCAGCCCAGGGCGGCGCACGGGCCAGCATCCAACCCGATCAATAAGGAGGCATAAATGAACATCAGCAAGGTTGCCAAGGCCACAGGGCTGACTGCCAAGACCATCCGTTATTACGAGAGCATTGGCCTCATCACAGCCCCGGTACGCAGTGACAACGGCTATCGCAGTTACACCGAGGGGGCGCTGCGGGAGCTGCGTTTCGTCAAGCGGGCGCGGGAGACCGGCTTCAATCTGGAGGAGTGTCAGGAGCTGCTGGCGCTCTATCGGGACGAACACAGAACCAGCGCCCAAGTGAAGAAGCTGGCGCAAGAGAAGATCGTCGATCTGCGCGCTCGCATCGCCGGGCTGCAGGCCATGCTTACCTCCCTGGAAGGGCTGGTCTGCTGCTGCCACGGGGATGAAAATCCCGAGTGCCCGATCCTCGACGAATTGGAGAAGGGGTGAGCAAGGACTCACCTGCCAGCGCAGAAGAAATCGTTATTGATTGATTAACTTCTTAATAAGCGGCGCTTTATTGTTGCGGGTCAGGGGGTAATGGTAGACTGCCCGGCTCTTGTACAGGAGTACTCAGTTGACCCAGAGTGTGACACGCCAGGTTAAGCAGGCCATTATGGCCCAGCTCTATACCCATGCATCGTTCAGTCTCCCCTGTTTGGGCGTGTTGGCATTTGGCTGGAGTCTACTGTTTCACGACTATCTACCCGCCATCGAAGCGCTCGGTTGGCTGGCAGGCACTTTCCTGTGGCTGCTGGGTCGGGGCTGGCACCTGCGCTGGCGCCGAGCCCGCCTGCACCAGACGCCGTTGCCGGTGCTGGAGCGGGAGCTCTTTATCGGAGCCACCATCACCTCCATCATCTGGGCCCTCGGGGTGCTGCTCTACATGGACAAGCTGCCCGATACCTACCGGGCCGCCATGATGATGCTCTCCAGCCTCATTCTTACCGGCAGCGCCATCATGCTGTTCGGCAGCCGCCGTACCCTCTATGGTTCCGCCCTGCCGCTGGGTATGGCGATGCTGTTCGAGCTGGGCAATGGCAACGAGCAGGAGCGGATTGTCTCCTGCATGCTGGCCGGCTATCTGTTTGTCTTTCTGCCGACCCTGCTGCGCCGGATGCGGCGGGATCAGATCGCCTCGCTCCACCACCGTTTCTCCAACGCCGAACTGGTGGCCGAACTGAAGGCGGTCTCCGAGCATTTGCGCCTCACCTCTCGCCTCGACGGCCTGACCGGCATCGCCAACCGCGCCCATCTCGACGACTCTCTGGAGCGGGCCTGGCGGCGCTGCCATCGCGCCCGGGCGCCGTTGTCGCTGGTGCTGGTGGATGTGGATTACTTCAAGCAGTTCAACGATCTCTACGGCCATCAGCTGGGGGATGACTGCCTGCAACAGGTGGCTGGCTTGCTGGCCGAGGTGGAGCGGCGCGAGGACGATTTGGCGGCCCGTTACGGGGGCGAAGAGTTCGCCTTGCTGCTGCCCTGCACCGGCATGCAGGGGGCATTGCAGGTGGCGGATAATGTGCGGCAGGCGCTCAAGGAGCTGGCCATCCCGCACCAGAAGTCACTGGTCTCCGGTCGGGTCACATGTAGTTTTGGTGTTGCGACACTGATACCGGACAACAGCATGAAAATCGCCGATTTGATCCAAAAAGCGGATGCGGCCCTGTATCAGGCCAAGCATAATGGGCGGGATCGAATCGAAGTAGCCTTGATGGGTAAGGTTGCCTGAATTTAACGTGACAGATTAAAGAGGTTGTCTATGCAATGTCATCGTATCGAAGAGCTGCTGGAGTTGTTGCAGCCTGCCTGGATCAAGGAACAGGATCTCAGCCTGGTGCAGTTTGTTGCCAAACTGGCCCAAGAAGCGGGATTTGAAGGGCCTCTGTCCGAGCTGACCGACGACATGCTGATCTATCACCTCAAGATGCGGGAATCCGACAAGCAGGCGATGATCCCCGGTCTGGCCAAGGATCATGTACCCGATTTCAAAGAGGCACTGCTCAAGGCACGCGGAATCAAGTGAATCTTTAGCGGAAGCGCATCACCTCGGGGTGATGCGCTTTTTTGTTGCCGAAAATTGCGATCCAACCCCAATATTAGATACATCTAATCCACACAATTAGCATGCTGTTTAAGATATAATCCGCTCCATAACAAATAAGGGAGCGATGTCTTGCAATGGCCGACCACGATAAAATCGATATCAAGGACGTCACCGACAAGGGCGTAACCGGGACCTTCAACCCCAATACGTTCAAAGCCAGCGACGACAGATTCAACCCGGGCAACCGCATCTATGTGCGGGCCCAGAAAGGGTATTGGCAGCGGATGCGCAAGGCCATGGGCTGGTTCTTTGTGGCGCTGTTCGTGCTGCTGCCCTGGCTGCGTTACGATGGACGACAGGCGGTGCTGTTCGACCTCGGTCACCAGCAGTTCCATATCTTTGGCGCCACCATCTGGCCGCAGGATCTGACCCTGCTCGCCTGGCTCTTCATGATCGCCGCCTTCGGACTCTTCTTTATTACCACCTTCCTCGGTCGGGTCTGGTGTGGCTATCTCTGCCCGCAGACGGTCTGGACCTTCATGTTCATCTGGTTTGAAGAGAAGCTGGAAGGGCCCGCCAACAAGCGGCGCAAGCTGGACGAGGCGCCCTGGAGCGGCGAGAAGCTGGCCCGCAAGGGAGCCAAGCATCTGGCTTGGCTGGCGATCTCGCTGGTAACCGGCCTGACCTTCGTCGCCTACTTCCAGGATGTAACTGAACTGGTGCCGGACCTCTTCACTCTGCAGGCCAGCGGATGGGTGCTGTTCTGGGTGATCTTCTTCACCATCATCACCTACGGCAACGCGGGCTGGATGCGTGCCATCATGTGTATCCATATGTGCCCCTATGCCCGCTTCCAGTCCGCCATGTTCGACAAGGACACCTTCATCGTCGGCTATGACACCAAGCGTGGCGAGACCCGTGGCGCCCGCTCCCGCAAGGCGGATCCCAAGGCGATGGGGCTGGGTGACTGTATCGACTGCGATCTTTGCGTGCAGGTCTGCCCGACCGGTATCGATATTCGCGACGGCCTGCAGTACGAATGCATCAACTGCGGCGCCTGCGTCGATGCCTGCGACCAGACCATGGAGCGGATGGGCTACCCGAAAGGGCTCATCAGCTACACCACAGAGCACAAGCTGGCCAACGACTCCACCCATGTGGCGCGGCCCAAGCTGATTGGTTACGGGCTGGTGATGGCGGTGATGCTGGGGGTCTTTGTCTACAACGCCATGTCCATTATGCCGATGGGGCTTGATATCCTGCGGGATCGCAACCAGTTGTTCCGCGAAAACAGTGAGGGGCTGATTGAGAACACCTACACCCTCAAGATCCTCAACAAGACCCTGCAGTCCCAGACCTACCAACTGGATGTGGAGGGCTTGCCCGAGTATCAGTGGTTCGGCCCCCGTGAAGTGACCCTGAAGGCGGGCGAGATCTACACCCTGCCGGTCAGTCTGGCGGTCGATCCCTACAACCTGAAGCGGCCGGCGCTGGATATCCAGTTCGTGCTGAAACGGGAGGGGGCGGCGCCCGATGACAGCAAGGGCAACCTGCGCCAGGGCAGCAAGTTTATCAGCCGGTTGTAACTGCGTGTGATTGCGGGTCGGGCGTGGCAATAGTCCGGTCACCAGCGAGCACGGCAATGCCGGTCAGTAGTGATAGAATGGGGCGCAACGGCGCCCCTTTCTTATGGTGGATGACATGCGTTTCAACTATTCCGACCTCAATCCCGACCTCATCATGGATGCGCTCGATCTCAGTGGCCTGCGGCTCGACTCCGGCCTTATCGAGCTCAACAGTTACGAAAACCGGGTCTATCAGTTTCAGGATGAGGATCGTCGCCGCTATGTGGTGAAGTTCTACCGTCCCGGCCGCTGGAGCCGGGCCCAGATCCTCGAGGAGCACGAGTTTGCCACCCGTCTCGCAGAGGCTGAGATCCCGGTCGCCGCACCGCTCGCCTTCGCGGGCGAGACCCTGCTGGAGTGCGAGGGGTACCCCTTTGCCATCTGGCAGAGCGTCGGTGGCCGCCAGTTCGAGGTGGATAACCTCGATCAGCTGGAGTGGGTGGGGCGTTTCCTCGGTCGCATCCATCAGATCGGTGCCAGCAAGCCGTTTCACCATCGGGTGCGGCTCGATGTGGAGAGCATGCTGCACGAACCGCGCCAGCTGCTGGCGTCTGGCGAGTGGCTGCCAAGCGGGTTGGCGAAGCAATTCTTCGGGGTGCTGGATGAGCTGATCAAGCATGTCAGCGACGCCATGACCCTGGATGTGGCGCAGATCTCCCTGCATGGCGATTGCCACCCGGGCAACATCTTGTGGCGTGATGGCCCCATGTTTGTCGACCTCGATGATTGCCGCACCGGCCCCGCGATTCAGGATCTCTGGATGATGCTGAGCGGCGAGCGCCACGAGCAGCAGATCCAGCTCGACACCCTGCTGGCGGGCTACGAGGAGTTTATGGAGTTCGACTCGCGGGAGCTGGCGCTGATCGAGCCGCTGCGAGCGATGCGCATCGTTCACTACATGGCGTGGCTGGCGCGGCGCTGGGAAGATCCCGCCTTCCCCCGTCACTTCCCCTGGTTCAATACCGATCACTACTGGCGTCAACAGATAGCGACACTGCACGATCAGCTGGAGGCACTCAAGGCGCCGCCGTTGAGTCTGATGCCAAACTGGTGAAATTGAAGGGATCTTGCGCGGCAAGGGGGGCTCGATCTCCGGCCCTGACCATTGACGTCAGCATGGCGAAACAATAGGCTTGGCACTGCTTCGGTTCGCCGGGCGTGCCTCACTGTGATCCCTTAACAGGAAACATCATGAAAAAAGTTCTATTTTTCCTTGCTGCCATGCTGATGATCCCCATGGTTCACGCCGCCCCCGAGTTCAAGGAAGGCGTCAACTACGATGTGGTCAAACAGACTGGCAGTGCCCAGCCGGAAGTGATGGAGTTCTTCTCCTACTACTGCCCGCACTGCGCTACCTTCGAACCGATCGTTGAACAGTTGAAGGCCGGGTTGCCAGAGGGTGTGCCCCTCAAGAAGAACCCGGTTGCCTTCCTCGGTCGCGAGATGGGCCCCGAGATGCAGCGTGCCTACGCTGTTGCCAGCCTGCTCAACGCCGAAGCCAAGCTGACCCCGGCCATCTTCACCAAGATCCACACCCAGCGTCAGCCGCCGATGAGCCGTGACGATGTGAAGAAGATCTTCGTGGACAACGGCGTACCGGCTGAAGAGTTCGACGGTGCCGTCGACAGCTTCGCCGTCTCCGGCATGGTCTCCCAGTTCGATCGCAACACCGAGAGCTACAACATTCGCGGTGTACCGGCCTTCCTGGTGAACGGCAAGTACATGGTGAAGATTGAATCCATCACCTCTCAAGAGCAGTTCAACAAGCTGGTGCAGTTCCTGCTGGCCAAGAAAGACTGATACCCCTTGAGTCGATAAAAAGCCCGCCGGTGTGAACCGGCGGGCTTTTTGTTTTCTGGCGATCTCGAAGATCAGACCCCGACGTGGAACGCCTGTTTGAGGTTGCGGATAAACTCCGCATCCCGACAGAGGGTCTTGCCCGGACTGTCGGAGATCTTGGCGACTGGGCCGCCATTGCACTCGATCAGCTTGAAGACGATGTTCATCGGGCTGACACCGGGCAGATCGCAGGTGAGCTTGGTGCCGATGCCGAAACTGGTGTTGATGCGGCCACGGAAGTGGCGGAACAGCTGCACCGCCTTGTCGAGGTTGAGCCCGTCGGAGAAGACCAGGGTCTTGTCGGTAGGATCGATGCCGAGGCGCTGATAGTGGCTGATCGCCTTCTCGCCCCACACCACCGGATCGCCGGAGTCGTGACGCAAGCCCTGATAGCTGCTGGCCAGCTCGAAGTCGAAGTCCCGCAGGAAGGCATCCATGGTGATACAGTCGGTCAGGGCGATACCGAGATGGTCGGTGAACTCGTCCAGCCAGCTGGTGAGGGCGGCGCGCTGGCTGTGCTCCAGCGGGAAGCCGAGCTGCTGGTGCGCCTGGAACCACTCATGGGCTTGGGTGCCGACCGCGGGCAGCTTGTACTTCTGCGCCAGCATATAGTTGCTGGTGCCGCGAAATGCCGGCAGTCGGTCCTTGAGGCGACCCACTACCGCATCCTGCACCGCGTGGGAGAAACGGCGGCGGGTGCCGAAGTCGATGAGGTTGAACTCGCTCATCTCGTCGCTGCTCAGCTCCCGTTCCAGCTTGTCGATCTTCTGATCGAGCCGTTCCAGCGCATGACTGACGCCGAACTGGGGATAGCGGAAGCGGTTGCGCATCTCGCTGATGATGGCGAGCACCGGGATCTCCCACAGGATCACATCCTGCCAGGGGCCCTCGACCCGCACATTGATGCGGCCATCCTGCTCGAACACCTTGAGCAGGGAGGCATCGAGCGGCTTGCGGCGCAGGTGGTCGAGGTAGTCAGGAGTGAAGAAGGGACGCTCGGCCAGAAAATCGAGCTCTGGCTTGGTCAGTCGCAGGGAACCGGCGAGGCGCAGTTGCTCCTCGATCTGCCCCATCATGGGCAGCAGATCCTCTTCATTGCGGCTGTGAAACTCGGCCACCACCTCGGCATCCGGATAGCGATGGAACACCGCCTGCTGCATATGCAGCTTGTAGGCATCGGTGTCGAGCAGGCTGGTGAGGATTGGGGGCATATCAGGCTCCTCGCAGACTGGTGAGCACGATGGAGCTCCCCTGCCGCATATGTAACGTGCAGGCGTCGGTATCGAGCAGGCTGGTAAGAATCGGTGGCATATCAGGCGTCCAGCAGGCGTTGTACATCGATCAGGGTCTGGGCCAGTTCGGCCCCTGCCTCGATCATCTGGGTGTGGGCGCTGGCAACCGTCGCGGGTGCAATGCCACGGCAGGCATCGAGATGGACGATTACCCGGAAACCGGCGCGGCGCAGTTGCAGCACGCTGGTTTTGACACAGTAGTCGGTGGCGAGGCCGCCGACCAGCACGGTATCGACCTTGCGGGCTTGCAGGAATTCGATGAGTCCAGTGCTGCGCCGTTCGGCCAGGTCGTGGAAGCAGGTGCCGTAGGGATGCAGATCAGGCTCGACCCCCTTCCAGACGAAGAAGTCATAGTCGATGGGGGCGGGCAGGCCGTCGAGCAGCTCGAAGCCCTTGCTGCCCGGTACGCAGTGTACCGGCCAGGTGAGGTCTGCATTGGGCAGATCCAGCGGCAGCAGCATCCCTGCGGGATCAGAGACGGCCCAGTCGGCATTGGCGGGGTGAGAGTCCTTGCTGCCGATCCGCAGCGTGGCGAGGGTGGCCTGAGCGTTGAGCGCAGCCACAATATCATCACCGCCCGCAACGGGCAGTTCGTTCGGGCAGAGGGGGGTAAAGCCCTTCTGCGCATCAATATCCAGGCTGGCGACGGTTCCCATGATTGGCTCCTGCACATACTATTCGTGTGATATTATCTACCAAACATTAATGGAAGGCGAGCAGGGCGATCGGCATGCTGAGAATGAGTCTGGATATGGTGGTGCTGCGGTTGCATGAGGAGCGGCTCGAGCTGCTGCTCGAGACCCGCGATCGCCCCCCCTTTGCCCACTGCTGGCAACTGCCTGCGCTGCGCATCGACGAGACCCGGGATCGGGATCTCGATGCCGCCCAGCGCCGTCTGCTGGCGGAATGGGGGCTCGGTCACTGCTACAGCGAGCAGGTCTGCACCCTCGGCAATCTGGAGCGTGATCCCCGCGGCTGGTCCACGACCCTGGTCTATCTCTGTCTGGTGGATCCGGAAGTGGAGGCGATCCACGGCTGCTGGCATCCACTCGCCAACCTGCCGGGGCTGAGCCTCGCCTTCGACCATGTCCAGCTCATCGCCAAGGGGTTGGAGCGGTTGCGGATCAAGAGCCGCTACAGCACCCTGCCGCTGCAACTGCTGGGGCCCGAGTTCACCCTCTCCGAGGTGCAACGTGCCTTCGAAATCATCCTGCAAACACCCATGAATACGGCCGCCTTTCGCAAGCGGATCCATCGCGCCGACATTCTGGTGGATACCGGCCGCAAGCGCACCGGCAAACAGCGTCCTGCCATCCTCTACCGGCTGGAGAGCCCCTGCTGCGTGATGTTCGATCAAGTGATGCACGGAGCGGAAGCGTGAGTGCGAATCCCGTTCGTGTGCTGGTCAGCGCGTGTTTGCTGGGTCAGCCAGTGCGTTACGACGGTCAGAGCAAGGGGATTGTCAGCGACTGGCTGAGTGCGCTGGGTGCCGAGGGGCGGGTGCTGGCCTTCTGCCCCGAAGTGGCGGGCGGTTTGCCGACCCCACGCCCCCCTGCCGAGCGACAGGGCGAGCGCGTAGTGACGGCGAGCGGGCTGGATGTGACTGCCGAGTTTGATCGCGGCGCCGAGCTGGCGCTGGAAATCTGTCAGACGCAGGGCATTCGCTTCGCCCTGCTGAAAGAGGGGAGCCCCTCATGTGGCAGCGGCCGTATCTATAACGGCCGCTTCGAAGGTGTTTCTGTGGCGGGCGAGGGCAAGACCACCGCCCTGCTGCGCCGCAACGGTATTGCAGTGTTCTCGGAAGATCAGTTGGCCGAGTTGGCTTCTGCGCTCTCTTTAGATTCATCCCCGGATTTGGCGGCTACCGGCAGCGGCGCCTGACCGCTCTGCCACCCCTCCAGCACCTCGTCCTTCTCCTGCCAGCGCTGGTTTAGCCACTCCTGAAAACCGCGCTTGAACTGCTTGTCATTGAAGTAATCCCCAATGAGCGCCTCATCCACCGGCAGCTCCTCGATCCGTACCTGAATGCGTTTTACCCGTCCCATCAGGAAGTCCTTGAACGGGGTCTCGGCGTTGTCCGGATAGCGGATGGTGACGTTGATCAGGCTGTCGAACTGCTCGCCCATGGCCGCCAGTGTAAAGGCCAGTCCTGCCGCCTTGGGCGGCATCAGGTGACGATAGCGGGAGCGGGCCGCATCCCGTTTCTGCTCGGTGAAGCGGGTCCCTTCCACGAAGTTGATGACGGTAGTAGGGATGTGGCGAAACTTCTCGCAGGCGTTGCGGGTGGTTTCTATATCTTTGCCGCGCAGGTGCGGATTTCTTAACAGAAATTCTCGCGAATAGCGGCGCATAAAGGGCATATCGAGTCCCCAGCATGCGAGCCCCAACAGCGGGATGTAGATCAGCTCGTGCTTCATAAAGAACTTGGGCACCGGCAGCCGATCCCGGAACAGGTGGCCGAGCACCACGATATCAGTCCAGCTCATATGGTTGCTGATGATGAGATACCAGCCATCCTTGCGCAGCTTGGTATTGTCCTCCACCTGCCAGTCAATACGGGTGGTGAGGCGGATCACCAGCGCATTGCAGGCCAGCCACAGGCGCATGAAGCGGTTGTTGAGGCGGCTGCAGGCGCGGCCAAAGGCCGGGATCGGCAGCAGCAGTTTGGCCAGCGACACCAGCAGGATCAGACTGGCGCACAAGGCGGTGAAAAGGATGGTCAGGCCCGCACTGATGATCAGCACCAGCGGGCCGGGAAGCAGGGATAGCATGAATGTTTACTGCGCCTTGGTTGCCAGCAGTTGGCTCATGGTCTGGTCCTTTTCGTGCCAGATCCCGTTCAACCACTGTTGAAACTCTTGTTGGAACTCGGGGTCATTGAAGTAATCCCCCACCAGCTTGCGGTCGATCGGCAAATAGCGGACCTGAACCTTGATTTGCCCGACCCGGCCACACATGAAGTCCCAGTAGCTGGGAATGCCGTCCGGATAGGCGATGGTGACATCCACCAGTTGATGCAACTGGTCACCCATGGCTGCCAGGGTAAAGGCGATGCCGCCTGCTTTCGGGTGGAGCAGGTGACGATAGGGCGAACCCTGCTTCTGATGTTTGCCCTTGGTGAAGCGGGTGCCTTCGACGAAGTTCATCACACTCACCGGAATGTGGCGGAACCTGGCACAGGCTTTACGGGTTGTCTCTATGTCTTTTCCCTTCAGATGGGGATGCTTTTCCAGAAATTTCCTGGAATATCGCCGCATGAAGGGGAAGTCGAGCGCCCACCATGCCAGACCGAGAAAAGGTACCCAAATCAGCTCTTTCTTGAGGAAAAACTTCAGGAAGGGGATTTTTTGGTTAAAAACCCGCTGCAGTACCAGTATGTCGACCCAGGATTGATGGTTGGCAATCACCATATACCACTCATTCCGGCGCCCTTTGTCCACTCCGACCACCTCGAAAGGGGTTTTGATGATGGTTTTCTGGATCAGATTGTTGAAACCGATCCAGCAGCTGGCACAGCCATCGAGCAGCCAGTTGCAGAGGGTGCGCCACCCCTTGAGGGGGAGCAGGAGCTTGAGCAGACCCAGCGAGAAGATGGGGACAAACCAGAAGAGGGTGTTGAAAAAATAGAGCAGGGTGGAGAGGCTGCCGCGCAGTCGCTCTGTCAGCTTGTTGGGCATGAGTCGGGTCCGTCTTGCTGTCGATAAAGGGCCATCAAGTGGTCAGATCTGTGGCCATAATATCAGCCGATTGCCTGCGAGACCATTCAGAGCCGTTACGGGGTTGGACTCACCCTTTCCCTTCTGTCAGCTGCTGCGCAGTCGCGACAGCAGCCGGTCCATGGCCCTGTAACCGAGCGCCTCGATAAGATGCTCCTTGCCGATGGCGGGTTGCCCGGCCAGATCGGCGATGGTGCGTGACACCCGCAGGATGCGATGCCAGGCCCGGATGCTGAGCCCCAGCTTCTGGATGGCGTTCTCCAAAAATTCGGCATCTTGCGGTGATAAGCGGCAAATATCCTCTATCTCACGGCTATCCAGCAGGTTGTTGAGCTTGCCGTTGCGACTCAGCATGCGCTCTCTCGCCACCAGCACCCGATCGCGGATCTGCTGGCTAGACTCCCCCCGCTCCGCCTTGCCGGTCAGACTCCCCTTGGGCAGCAGCGGCACCTCCACCGTCAGGTCGAAGCGGTCGAGAAAGGGGCCGGAGAGTTTGCCGAGGTAGCGCAGGATCTGATCCGGGCTGGAGCGGGTCTGGCCGTCGCCATAGTGGCCGCAGGGGCTGGGATTCATGGCGCCCACCAGCTGGAAGCGAGCGGGAAAATCCACCTGGCGGGCGGCCCGGCTGATGGTGATGTGGCCCGTCTCCAGCGGCTCACGCAGGGAGTCGAGCACCTTGCGCTCGAATTCGGGCAATTCATCCAGAAACAGCACCCCGTTGTGGGCCAGCGAAATTTCGCCGGGCCGCGGGTGGCTGCCACCGCCCACCAGCGCCACCGCTGAGGCACTGTGGTGGGGCGTGCGATAGGGTCTGTGGTGCCAGTGACCGGCGCGCGGGGTGAGGCCGCCGATGGAGTGGATGGCGGCGGTCTGCTGCGCTTCCTGCTCGCTCAGCGGTGGCAAGATGCCGGGCAAGCGGCTGGCCAGCATGCTCTTGCCGGTGCCGGGCGGGCCGATGAACAGCAGGTTGTGGCTGCCGGCGGCGGCGATCTCCAGCGCCCGCTTGGCCTGAGACTGACCAATCACATCCTGCAGATCCGGTACATCGGGCAGGCTCTCCGAGCTTTGTGGATCCGGTAGCGGCAGTTCGTACTGACCGGTCAGCCAGGCGGTAACGGCCAGCAACTGGTGGGCGGTGCGCACCTCGGCATCCTGAATGAGAGAGGCTTCCGGGCCGTTCTCTCGCGGTACCAGCAGGGTGCGCCCCGCATCCCGGCAGGCGAGCACGGCGGGCAGCACCCCGAGCACGGGGCGAATTTCGCCGGTCAGGGCCAACTCCCCCAAAAATTCATGATCGAGCAGGTATTTTGCCGGTATCTGCTTGGAAGCGGCAAGAATACCGATGGCGATTGCCAGATCGAAACGGCCTCCCTCCTTGGGCAGATCGGCGGGGGCCAGATTGACGGTGATGTGTTTACTCGGGAACTCGAAATTGCCGTTGAGCAGGGCGCTGCGGACCCGATCTCGCGACTCCTTCACCGAGGTTTCCGGCAGGCCGACCATGTTGAAGGCGGGCAGGCCGTTGGAGAGGTGAACTTCCACTGTAACTTGCGGGGCCGCGATCCCGAGGCTGGCACGGCTATAAACCACAGCTAATGACATAAATCCCGTCCTTGAGTTGATATATGTTCTGACTAACTGCTTGTTGTTGGCTTTTTATTCCAGAGTTCCGGCTGGGGAATAGCCAAAATCAGTGGGTTGTCACAGAAAAAAGGCTTGCCCAATAAAAATCACCGTGCTAGTTCTAATAGCCATTCGCGGTAGAAACCGCCCCAATTTCACAGGATTTCCGGTTGTAACTATGAACATGGCCTCCCGTTTCGTCAGCATTATTGTGGTCCTAGTGGTGATTATTATCTCACCGCTCGGGGCTCGTTTAGCTGCACGGAACAAGGGATAGACCCACCACCGGACAGAACGAAACAAGCGACCCCCGAGCCTCACAGCTCGGGGGTTTTTTTTCGACCAAAGGACAGGATTTTCCACATGAACGGCGCGCAGTTTTTGGTACAGGCTCTCAAGAAACAGGGTGTGACCCAGGTGTTTGGTTACCCGGGCGGGGCCATCATGCCGGTCTACGATGCCCTGTATGACGGTGGTCTGGCCCATCAGCTCTGCCGCCACGAGCAGGGTGCCGCCATGGCGGCGGTGGGCTACGCCCGCGCCTCCGGTCAGGTGGGGGTCTGCATCGCCACCTCCGGCCCCGGCGCTACCAATCTGGTAACCGGTCTGGCGGAGGCGCTGCTCGACTCGGTGCCGCTGGTGGCCATCAGCGGTCAGGTGCCCTGTTCCGCCATCGGCACCGATGCGTTTCAGGAGGTCGACGTGCTCGGCATGTCCCTCTCCTGTACCAAGCACTCCTTCATGGTGACCGATGCCGCCGATCTGGGGCGGGTGCTGGCAGAAGCTTTCGCTATTGCCACCGAAGGGCGCCCCGGACCTGTGCTGATCGATCTCCCCAAGGATGTGCAACTTGCTGCAGTGCCGCCCCAGAGCCCGCTGTTTGCAGTGGAAGAGCCGGAGGTGCTCAACCCCTCGGAGTTGGCCGCAGCCCGCACTCTGATCGCTGCTGCCGAGCGCCCGGTACTCTACGTCGGTGGCGGTGTAGGCATGGCCAATGCCGAGCAGCAGTTGCGCAACTTTGCTGCCGCCACCGGCATGCCTGCGGTCACCACTCTCAAGGGGATTGGCGCGCTCGACCCCGACAGTCCTGTTTATCTGGGTATGCTCGGCATGCACGGCACCAAGGCGGCCAACTATGCGGTGCAGCAGTGCGATCTGTTGCTGGTGGTGGGCGCCCGTTTCGATGACAGGGTGACCGGCAAGCTGGAGGAGTTCGCCCCTGAAGCCAAGGTGATCCATCTCGATGTGGATGCTGCCGAGTTCGGCAAGCGCCGCGCTGCCGAGGTGGGTATCACCACGGATCTCAAACAGGTGCTGCCGCGCCTCGCCATGACTCTCGACATCGCCCCCTGGCGTGAACACTGCGCCGCCATGGCCCGCGAGTATGCGTTTCGCTACGACCACCCGGGTCAGGCCATCTACGCCCCGGCCCTGCTCAAGCAGCTCTCTGCCCGGCTGCCGGAGAGCAGCGTGGTGGCCTGCGATGTGGGTCAGCACCAGATGTGGGTCGCCCAGCACATGCGCTTCACCAGCCCGCGCAACCACCTCTCCAGTGCCGGTCTCGGCACCATGGGCTTTGGTCTGCCCGCCGCCATCGGCGCCAAGATGTCGCGCCCGGAAGATGAAGTGGTGCTGGTGAGCGGTGATGGCTCTTTCATGATGAACGTGCAGGAGCTTGGCACCATCCGCCGAGCCCAGCTCAAGGTGAAGATGGTGCTGCTGGACAACCAGCGCCTCGGCATGGTGCGCCAGTGGCAGGAGCTGTTCTTCGACGGCCGCTACAGCGAGACCATCCTCTCCGATAACCCCGATTTCGTCGCCTTGGCTGCCGCCTTCGGCATTCCGGGCGAGACCATCACATGCAAGGAGCAGATAGCCGGCGCCCTCGATCGCCTGCTGGCAAGCGAGAGTGCCTACCTGCTGCATGTGGCCATTTCAGAGGAAGAAAACGTCTGGCCCCTGGTTCCGCCGGGAGTCGCCAATCACCAGATGATGGAGCAACGCCCATGAACCCGCACCCCCTTGCCCAGCCAGCATTTGCACAGCACACCCTGCATATCCACGCCCAGCCCAGACCGGAAGTGATGGAGCGGGTGCTGCGGGTGGTGCGCCACCGCGGCTTCAATCTCTGCGCTCTGAACATGGAGCAGGATTGCCAACAGCTGCGGATCACGGTTACTGTCGAGTCGGTGCGTCCCATCCAGCAGTTGTGGAGCCAGCTGGTGAAGCTGGTGGACGTCTCCCGGGTCGATGCACTGGAACAGCAACCCCGGATCAGAGCTTAAGGAGCCAAGCCAATGTCACAGCCTTCCCAATCCGCCACTCACCCCCAATACATCTGGTTCAACGGCAAACTGGTGCCCTGGCAGGATGCCCAGGTGCATGTGATGAGCCACGCCCTGCACTACGGCTCCTCGGTGTTCGAGGGTGTGCGTGCCTACGATACCCCCAAAGGCACCTGCATTTTCCGTCTGCAGGAGCACACCCGCCGCCTGTTCGACTCCGCCAAGATCTACTGGATGGACGTCCCCTACAGCGAGTCCGACGTGAATGAAGCCTGCCGCACCGTGGTGCGCGAGAACGGCCTGAAGAGCGGCTACCTGCGCCCGCTGGCCTTTGTCGGCAACGTGGGGCTGGGGCTGCATCCGCCGCTGGATGCCAAGGCTGATCTGATGGTGGCAGCCCTGCCTTGGGGCGCTTATCTGGGGGAAGAGGGGCTGAAAAACGGGGTGGATGTCTGTGTCACCTCATGGAATCGACTCGCTCCCAACACCATTCCCACCGGCGCCAAGGCGGGCGGCAACTATTTGTCATCCCAGCTGATCAGCCGCGAGGCCAAGCGCAACGGCTTCGCCGAGGGGCTGGCGCTGGATGTGAACGGCTACCTGAGCGAAGGCGCGGGGGAGAACCTGTTTCTGGTGAAGAACGGCGTGCTGTTTACCCCGCCTGCCACCGCCGCCATCCTGCCCGGCATCACCCGCGACACTATCATGACGCTGGCGCGTGACTTGGGTTACGAGGTACGCGAGCAGGCGCTGCCCCGAGAGGCGCTCTATGTTGCGGACGAGATTTTTATGACCGGCACCGCCGCCGAAGTGACCCCGGTGCGCTCCGTCGATCGGATGAAGGTGGGTGCTGGCTGCCGCGGTCCGGTGACCGAGCAGCTGCAAAATGCCTTCTTCGGCCTGTTCAGCGGCCAGACCGAGGACAAGTGGGGCTGGCTGACGCCCGTCAACGACTGATGAGAGAGGGGAGGCGCGGAGCCTCCCCGAGTCGCTTCCGGTGAGAGCTTCCCAGAGGAGTGCTCACCAGGATCGATTCCGATCCACTCGTATCATCACCGCATAACGCATCGAGCCCATATGGGCATTCAGGGAGTAGAGACATGCCGAAGTTGAGATCCGCCACCACCACCCACGGACGTAACATGGCCGGGGCCCGCGCCCTGTGGCGCGCCACCGGAATGACCGATCAGGATTTCGGCAAACCCATCATCGCCGTGGTCAACTCCTTTACCCAGTTTGTGCCGGGTCACGTCCACCTCAAGGATCTGGGTCAGCTGGTGGCGCGCGAGATCGAAGCTGCGGGCGGCGTTGCCAAGGAGTTCAACACCATCGCCGTGGATGACGGCATCGCCATGGGCCACGGCGGCATGCTCTACTCCCTGCCATCGCGGGAGCTGATCGCCGATTCGGTGGAGTACATGGTCAACGCCCACTGCGCCGACGCCATGGTCTGCATCTCCAACTGCGACAAGATCACCCCGGGGATGCTGATGGCGGCCCTGCGCATCAACATTCCGGTGATCTTCGTCTCCGGCGGCCCCATGGAAGCGGGCAAGACCAAGCTCTCCGACCAGATCATCAAACTGGATCTGGTGGATGCCATGATCCAGGGCGCCGACCCCAAGGTCTCCGATGCCCAGAGCGAACAGGTGGAGCGCAGTGCCTGCCCCACCTGTGGCTCCTGCTCCGGCATGTTTACCGCCAACTCCATGAACTGTCTGACCGAGGCGCTCGGCCTTTCCCAGCCGGGCAACGGCTCCATGCTGGCGACTCACGCCGATCGCGAGCAGCTGTTCAAGCTGGCGGGTCAGCGCATCGTGACTCTGGCCAAGCGCTGGTATGAGCAGGACGATGCCTCGGCACTGCCGCGCAACATCGCTACCAAGGCGGCATTCGAGAATGCCATGGCGCTCGATATCGCCATGGGCGGCTCTACCAATACCGTGCTGCACCTGCTGGCGGCGGCGCAGGAGGCAGGTGTCGACTTCACCATGGCCGATATCGACCGCATGTCGCGCAAGGTGCCACAGCTCTGCAAGGTGGCACCCTCCACCCAGAAATACCATATGGAAGATGTGCACCGTGCCGGTGGCGTGGTCGCCATTCTGGGCCAGCTGGAAAAAGCGGGTCTGGTGCATGGGGATACCCGTACCGTGCTGGGTTGCTCCCTCGTCGAACAGCTCGATGAATATGACGTCAGCCGCCAGCCGAGTCAGGAGGTGGTGGACTTCTATCGCGCTGGCCCGGCCGGCATCCGCACCACCAAGGCGTTCAGCCAGGATTGCCGCTGGCCGGAGCTGGATCTGGACAGAGCCGAAGGGTGCATCCGCTCGCTGGACAACGCCTACAGTCAGGAGGGTGGTCTGGCGGTGCTCTCTGGCAACCTCGCTGTCAATGGAGCCATCGTCAAGACTGCCGGGGTGGATGAGGAGAACCTCACCTTCCGTGGCCCGGCCCGGGTATTCGAGAGTCAGGAGAGCGCTGTGAGCGGCATCCTCGACGGTACCGTGAAAGCGGGCGAGGTGGTGGTGATCCGCTACGAAGGGCCGAAAGGGGGCCCGGGCATGCAGGAGATGCTCTACCCCACCACTTATCTCAAGTCCATGGGGCTCGGCAAGGCGTGCGCCCTGATCACCGATGGCCGCTTCTCCGGCGGTACCTCGGGCCTCTCCATCGGCCACGTCTCGCCGGAGGCCGCTTCCGGCGGCACCATAGGTCTGGTGGAGGATGGCGACATCATCAGCATCAATATCCCGGCCCGCAGCATGGTGCTGGAGGTGGCCGACAGCGTGCTGGCCGCCCGCCGTGTCGCCGTGGAAGCCCGTGGCTGGAAGCCGCTCGATCGTCAGCGCCAGGTCTCCTTTGCCCTGCGTGCCTACGCCATGTTCGCCACCAGCGCCGATAAAGGCGCGGTTCGCGATCGCTCGATGCTGGGGGAATAAATCATGGTCTCTGCGGCGGATTATCTACGCAAGGTGTTGCTCTCTCCCGTCTACGAGGCGGCGCGAGTGACCCCGTTGCAAACGTTGAAAAAACTCTCCGAGCGGCTCGGCAACCATGTCAGTTTGAAGCGGGAGGATCTGCAACCGGTCCACTCCTTCAAGCTGCGCGGTGCCTACCACAAGATCGCCACCCTGACCGAGGAGCAGAAGTCGCGCGGCGTTATCGCCGCCTCTGCTGGCAACCATGCGCAGGGGGTCGCCCTGTCGGCCGCCAAGCTCGGCATCAAGGCGATCATCGTGATGCCCAAGACCACGCCGGATATCAAGATCGATGCGGTACGCCGTCAGGGCGGCAACGTCATGCTGTTTGGCAATAGCTTCGACGAGGCCTATGGCGAGAGTCGCCGCCTCGCCACGCTTGAGGGCTACACCCTGATCCCGCCGTTTGACGACGTTGAGGTGATCGCCGGGCAGGGCACTATCGGCAAGGAGCTGCTGGAGCAGGATACCCACCTCACCCACGTGTTCGTGCCGGTGGGTGGCGGCGGCTTGGCCGCCGGGGTGGCGGTCTACATCAAACAGCTGCTGCCGGATGTGAAGGTGATCGGGGTGGAGGCTGAAGGCTCCGCCTGTCTCAAGGCAGCCATGGCTGCTGGCGAGCCGGTCAATCTGGAGCGGGTCTCGCTGTTTGCGGATGGTGTAGCGGTCAAGCGGATCGGCGAGGAGACCTTCCGCCTGTGCAACCAGTATCTGGACGAGGTAGTGACCGTCTCCAACGACCAGATCTGCGCCGCGCTGAAAGACATCTTCGACGACTGCCGCGCCATTGCCGAGCCGTCGGGCGCCCTGTCGTTGGCGGGCCTCAAGGCCTACAGCGAGCGGGAGCAGGTCAAAGGGGGGCGGATGGCGGCCATTCTCTCCGGTGCCAACGTCAACTTCCACAGCCTGCGCTACGTGTCGGAGCGCTGCGAGATCGGCGAGAAGCGCGAGGGCATGCTGGCGGTGACCATCCCCGAGCGTAAGGGGGCCTTCCTCGACTTCTGCCGTCAGCTCGGGCCCCGTATGGTGACCGAGTTCAACTATCGCTACGCCGATGCCGAGCAGGCGTCGCTGTTCGTCTCGGTGCGCCTCACCGGCGGTGACGAGGAGCTGGGCCAGATCATCGATCAGCTCGGTGGCAACGGCTACCCGGTGGTCAACATGACCGAGAGCGAGCTGGCCAAGAACCACGTGCGTTACATGATTGGCGGCCGCCCGGCCCGGCCCCTTGGTGAACGGCTCTACAGCTTCAAGTTTCCGGAGCAGCCGGGCGCCCTGATGCGCTTCCTCGAGACTCTGGGCTGTCGCTGGAACATCAGCCTGTTCCACTATCGCAACCACGGTGCCGACTACGGCCGGGTGTTGTGTGCCTTTGAGCTGCCAGACGAAGACGTGGCCGCCTTCCACGACTACCTGCGCGAGATTGGTTACGGCTGGAAAGAGGTGAGCGACGACCCCGCCTACCGTTTATTCCTGGCTAGTTGAGCAAGGGGGCTGCAACAACTCATCAGGAGGGAGGCGTTATGCCTCCCTTTTCTATTGCTGCGTGTAGATAGGTTCACTCCGTACGACGCAACGTCATGGTTTAACTGGCAAAACAGTGTGAATAGGTACACAGGTGATTTTTACGCCGGATATTGCTGGCAAGCTCACACTCCTGATGGCTTGGTCATTTGAGGCTGCGTTCGGATGGGATACCCTGAATAGCGGAGAGGCCGCCTGACGGCTTCACACAGGGAAAGTGCGCACTCAGGCGCCCATAACGACTTATTGCAGAGGCGAAAATATGAATAAATCCATGCTTGCCGTATTGGTCAGTGGTTTGCTGGCGGCCGGTGCCGTGCAGGCCGCCGCTCAGGACAATACCTGGTATGTCGGTGGCAAGGCCGGTTGGTCCAATTACTATGGCGTTGACCACAATCAGTATGCCGAGTCGATTGCCCAGACGTTGGGTAATACCAGCGAGAACACGGATGATCTGGGTCTGGGCCTGTTCGCCGGTTACCAGCTCAACCCCAACCTGGGTTTCGAGCTGGGCTATGACTGGCTTGGCAAATACGACACCACTTCGGGCACTGGCACCAATACCCTCAATACCGAAGCCAAAGGCCAGATGATTCAGGCCACCATGAAGATCAGCTTCCCGGCAACGAATGTGCTCGATCTTTATGGCCGACTGGGCGGTGCTTATGCCTGGACGGATAGCGAGATCAGCTTCGCCAATACCAGCGAGACCGGCAAGAAGCATGGCGCCGCCTTCGTTGGTGCGCTGGGTGCCGAATACGCCATCGATCGTGACTGGGCCGCCCGTCTGGAGTACCAGTACACTACGCCGCTGGGAGATGCGTCTCTCGATCGCTCCGGTATCGAGATGGATAACGGCCTGATTTCGTTCGGGATGCTCTATCGCTTCGGTCAGCAAGGTGGCGAGGTCGCTGCACCGGCGCCAGCTCCGGCCGCCGAACCGGCACCTGTAGCCGTGGTTGAGCCCAAGACCTTCAGCCTGAGTTCCGATGTGCTGTTCGAGTTCAACAAGGCGACCCTGAAACCGGCTGCCAATCAGGCGCTCGATGCCCTGTTCAGCCAGATTGTGGCGGCCAATCCGAAAGATGGTGTCGCAACTGTCATCGGTTATACCGACCGCATCGGTTCCGACAACTACAACCTGGCCCTCTCCGAGAAGCGGGCCCAGAGCGTGGCCAGCTATCTGGTATCCAAAGGCTTGTATGCCGACAAGGTACGAGTCGAGGGGCGTGGCAAGGCCAATCCGGTCACTGGCAGCAGCTGTGCCAGCCGCTCCAAGCAGGAGCTGATTGCCTGTCTGGCACCGGATCGCCGGGTGGAAATCCATCTGGAAGGGGTTTCCCAGCCTGTCCAATAAGCAGAGCGACGGGAGCAGTAAATGTAAAAACGGGAGGCTTGGCCTCCCGTTTCTTATGGGGTGTTTACGATGTCGAGCCTCAGAGCCCGAACAGCGGGCGCAGGCGAATGCCGATCAGGCTGCCAGCGAGGGCCATCAACATCCAGACCCAGCCGTGCAGGCTGCCAGAGGCTGTGCCATCGAAGAAGCCGCCGAGGTTGCAGGCGGCGTACATGGCGCCCATCCCCATCAACAGGCCGCCAATGATGGATGCCAGACTGTTGCCGAGTCGCATCGGGGCGAAGGTGCCGCCACCGCTCAAACAGCGCGCCAGCATGGCCCCCAGAATGCCGAGCCAGAACATGCCGACCATGGGGTTGATAAAGAGTGGCTGGGCCAGCTTGGGGTTGCCCTCGAACAGGCCAAACAGGGAGGCGCCGCGCAGCGCCATGTCATAGACGGCGCCGGTGATGGTCCAGGCCGAGCCGTGCAGGGCGACGACAGTTGAGTTGAGTATGGCGATGATGATGCCGCCGGTCAGCACGGTGAAGCGGCCATCGCGCCAGAACAGATTGCCGCCGCTGAAGAGGGGCTTGAGTTCGCCGGTACGCTTGAGTTCGCTCTTGCGAAACAGCAGGAACAGCGCGGCGACCAGCGCCAGGTTGAGCAGCATGCCGCTCCAGATATTGCCGGTCAAATCCTTGGCCAGCACCACATGGCTGGAGAAGGTAGCCTCCAGTTCGGGGCGGAACTGGTTGCTGATGAGGGTGCCGATGCCGTAGCAGATTAGCACCAGCCAGAAGCGGGGTTGCCCCTCGCCGCAGCAGTAAAGAGTGCCGGTGGCACAGACGCCTGCCAGCTGCATGCCGATGCCGAACAGGAAGGCTCCGACGATGAAGGGAATGCCGATAGCCATCACGTTACCCACCATGGCATCGCCAAACAGGGCGTGGCTAAAGGAGAGGAAGGTGGTGAACAGCAGAATTTCGATGGCGATGGTGAGCAGGTGAACCCGCACGTAGTAGCTGTTGCGTTTGGTCAGCATTTCGCGCCAACCGAATACGATGCCGAAGCGACTGAAGGAGAGGGTGAAGCCGAAGCCGAATCCGATCAGGGCCATCAGAGCCCATTTCATACCAAAGGTGTTGCCAAGCCAGAGTAACGCTCCCCCCGCGATTATCACGATGGGGAGCGACCATTTTCGAGTCATGTCAGTTGATCCTTGCAGTTGGTTTTCAGAGGGGCGGATCCTATTCCCTCATGGAGTCTAATGCTACCCATTTAACCAGTGCAGAGAAAAAGGGGAGCGCTGACTCCCGTCAGCGCCGGGGATCAATGGCGGGTGGTGTCGAGATGGAAGTGGTGAGTCTGCCTGGTCAGGATGCGGGCGTGCTGGGCGACCATGGTCGCCTCTTCGGCGGCGTGGCTGGCGCTCTGATTGACTTCGGCCGCCAACCGCGACATCTCGCCGACCTGATGGTGGATCCCCTGCACCAGCCGGGTCTCATCGCTCATCAACTGATCGACCTGAGCGATGCGCTGGTTGATCTCCTCGCAGCTCTGCGCGATCCGGGCGACGCTCTGGCGCGCTGTCATCGTGTGAGTGACCGCCTGTTCGACCCGGGCCAGCTCGGTATCCATCTCGCTGGCGGCGCGCAGGCTGACATCCTGGATCTTGCCGATGATGGTGTTGATCTCGGTGGTGGCGCTGCCGGTGCGGGTCGCCAGCGAGCGTACTTCATCCGCCACCACGGCAAAACCGCGTCCCTGTTCACCTGCCCGCGCCGCTTCAATGGCCGCGTTCAGCGCCAGCAGATTGGTCTGCTCCGCAATATCGTGAATGGCGCCCGCCAGCCCGGCAATCTGCTGCGAGAGGCCAGCCAGATCCGAAATGGTATGGGAGACCTGCTTCACTCCCGTGACTTGCTCCCCGATCACCTGTTCCACGGTGTGGATGGCGATCGTCGCCTCTTGTGCCCGCTCTGCTGACTGCAGGGTTTGCTCCCCCACTTGGTGTAGCTGGCTACCCGCCTGTTCAATGGAGTGGGTGAGCTGTTCGATGGCCTGTTCGATATGGTGGGCCGCCCCGACCTGAGCCTGACTGTCATCGGTGTGCCGTTGTGCCATGGCGGTCAGGCTGGTGGCGCGATCATCCAGCGTACTGGCGCTGCGTTGCAGCGATTCCACCAGGGTTGCCAGCTGGTCACGCATGGCCCCGATCTGGTGGATCAGCTCGCCGATGGCATCAAGCCCTGGCTCCGGCATGGGGCGGTTCAACTCCCCTTCGGCGATGGCGGCGGTGGCTTTGCCTGCGGCCAGCAGCCGCTGTTGGGTGGGGCGTCCCAGCCAGAAGATGAGCCCGGCCCCCAGCAGTGCGGCGCACAACAGCAGGCCGTAGCAGAGTCGGGTAGTGTTGGCGAGATGGGCCATCTGCTCGGCGGCATACTCGTTGCCGCGGATGACGGTGGCGTCCACCCCTAGCCGGTGGGCGTTATAGAGGGTGTGCAGGCGTGCCGCAATCGCGCCCGCCTGCGCCAGGTCCCCCGCCTTGATGGCGGGGACAAACTTGTCGTTGAGCAACTGCCAGAACAGTTCCCCCTGCACTTTTTGCTCCCCTAGCAGCAGCTCCCTGAGGGGCTCGTTCAGGCTGCTCTCTTGCCAGAAACGGTTACGGCTCTCGAACTCTTGCTGCAGTCGGGCGAGGGTTTGCAGCAGGGGCTCCCGCTCCTCCGGTTTGGCATGGAGCAGGGTGTAGACCTGCAACTGGGATTCGATGAGGTAGAGGGGCGGCGGCAGAATATCGGCTACCACATCCTTCCCCTGTCCCATCTGATCGGCTGCGCTCCGGACCGAATAAAGCCCGAAAAAGCTGATGGAGATCAGTGTGATAATGACCATGATCCCCAGAACCTGACCAAAAAGCAGAGATCTGTCGTGAATGTGCTTGAGCATGTTGCCTCCATTCGGCTCCGTTCATGGATAGCATAGCTCTCTGGCGGGATAGTGAGACTCGGGTGTGGTCTGTTGATGGTCAGTCGGCTCTGGAAAAGGGGGAGTAGCAGTCTGAAAACCTCCGGTGGCACGAAAAAGAACCCCGGCTGATGAGCCGGGGTCGATGGTGGTGAGGCGGTGTCAGGTCCGGCTTGGCGCGGCTTTGCCGCTGCGCAGCCCATCAAGACTGAACAGCACCAGCGCGCTCCAGATGCAGGCAAAGGTGAGCAGTTTGTCCATCGCCAGCGCTTCCCCATAGAGGGTGACCGCGAGGATGAACATCAGGCTGGGGCCTATGTACTGGAAGAAGCCCAGGGTGGAGAGCTTGAGCCGGGTCGCGGCGGCGGTGAAGCAGAGCAGGGGGGCCGTGGTGACGGCGCCAGCGGCGATCAGCAGCAGGTTGAGGTGCCAGTCGTTCTGGGTGAGATGGCTGGTGGGGCTGTCGGCAAAGCCCCACAGATAGATGGCCGCTGGTGGCAGCATGATCATGGTTTCGATCAGCAGACCGGTGAGGGCATCGAGGGCCAGTTTTTTGCGCACCAGCCCATAGATGGCAAAGCTCGACGCCAGCACCAGCGCAATCCAGGGTAAGGAGCCAAAGGCGATAAGCTGGATCGCCACGCCGGCAAAGGCCAGCGCCACCGCCCACCACTGCAGGCGGCGCAGCTTCTCACTCAGAAACACCATTCCCAACAGTACGTTGAACAGCGGGTTGATGTAGTAGCCGAGGCTGGCATCCAGCATATGGCCGTTGTTGATGGCCCAGATGAACAGCAGCCAGTTGCCGCCGACGGTAACCGAGGTAAACGCCAGGGTGAGCAGCACTTTTGGCTGGCGCAGCACCGCCTGCACTTTGTGCCACTGACGGCCTGCCAGGGTCAGGACCATCAGCAGCACGCAGGACCAGATCATCCGGTGGGTCAGGATCTCGGCGGCCGGGACGGCAGAGATGGTCTTGAAATAGATGGGGGCTATGCCCCAAAGGGTATAGGCGCACAGGGCGTAGATGACGCCCTGACGCTGGATCTGTTGCGGCATGCGGATGACCTTTACTGAAGCGTTGGATGCGGGAAAACATCGCAAAAAATCAGTGTAGCGATCCTTTTGCGGGGAAAGAAGCGAATAAACGAAGTTTGAGGAATAAGAGGATTGTGGCTGGCCGATCAGCCTTTACCGCGGCGGATCTTGTCGACGTCCATCAACAGCCACAACATCAGGGCGATGGCGGAGATCCAGGGGCCCCAGGTCACGTAGGCCTCGCCGTGCCCCAGCACGAAGAACAGCAGGGGCAAACCGATCACCAGAAAAAGTACGCTTCCCAGAAAAAATAGCATTTTTGTCTTTATATTTAACATGTTGGCTTTTTTATCATTATAAGGATTGAGCCCGGTGATGGAAGGCCAAAAATGCAAAAGGGGGATTTCTCCCCCTTTTTGATCCGATAGTGCTGCTTTGTCGTGTTATTCCAGCTGAATCCAGGTGCTTTTCAGCTCGGTGTACTTCTCCAGCGCATGAAGTGACTTGTCGCGACCGTTACCGGACTGTTTGAAGCCGCCAAATGGCATGGTCATGTCACCACCGTCCCAGTTGTTGACGAACACGGTACCGGCGCGCAGGGCGCGGGAGCCTTTCACCGCCTTGTTGAGATCCGCCGTCCAGATCGCCGCCGCCAGCCCATAGTCGGTGTCGTTGCCCAGCGCGATAGCCTCCTCCAGGGTATCGAAGCCGGTCACCGCCAGCACAGGGCCGAAGATCTCCTCGCGGAAGATGCGCATCTGCGGGGTCACGTTGTCGAAAATGGTGGGTTCGATATAGAAGCCGCCACTCTCCATATTGGTGCGGTTGCCCCCCAGCAGCAGCTTGGCCCCCTCCTGCTTGCCAATTTCGATATAGCGCAGCACCTGCTCCATCTGGATGTGATCCACCATGGCGCCGATGCGGGTCGCAGGGTCGAGCGGGTTGGCCGAGATCCACTCGCGGGCATGGGCCAGCAGTCGCTCCATAAATTGCGGTTTGATGTTGTTTTGCACCAGCAGCCGAGAGGCGGCGGTACATACCTCGCCCTGGTTGTAGAAGATGGCGCCAGCGGCGCTCTTGGCCGCAGCGTCCAGATCCGGCGCATCCGCCAGTATGATGTTGGGGCTCTTGCCGCCGCACTCCATAAAGGCGCGCTTGAGGTTGGACTTGCCGGAGCACTCCACCAGATGTTTACCGATCTTGGTGGAGCCGGTGAAGGTGATGCAATCCACGTCCATATGCATGGCCAGCGCCTCGCCCACGGTATGGCCAAAGCCCGGCAGCACGTTGAACACGCCGTCCGGAATGCCCGCTTCCTTGGCCAGACCGGCGATACGCAGGGCGGTCAGGGGGGATTTTTCGGAAGGCTTGAGAATGACCGAGTTGCCGGTAGCGAGCGCCGGGCCCAGCTTCCAGCAGGCCATCACCAGCGGGAAGTTCCAGGGCACTATGGCGGCGACCACCCCGAGCGCTTCGCGGGTCACCAGCGCCAGTGCTGACTCCTCCACCGGGGCGACCTGATCGTAAATCTTGTCGATGGCTTCGGCGTTCCAGGCGATGCAGTTGGCGGCGGCGGGGGCGTCATAGCCCATGGCATCGCCGATGGGTTTGCCCATATCCAGCGACTCCAGCAGCGCCAGCTCCACCTTGTTGAGGCGCATCAGCTCGGCGAAGCGCAGCATGATCTGCTTGCGCTGTTTCGGCGGCAGGCCGCTCCAGCGCTTGTCGTTGAAGGCGTCACGGGCAGCCTGTACCGCCAGTTCGGCATCGGCGGCATCGCAGGCCGCCACCTTGGTCAGCAGCTTGCCGTTGGCCGGGTTGATGCAATCGAAGGTGGCGCCATTGACGGCATCCCGATAGCTGCCGTTGATAAAGGCTTGCGAGGGCAGGGTCAGATGGGCGGCCTTGTGTTGCCACTGGGCCAGGGTCAGGTCACTCATGTTCACTCCTTGAACCGGCAAAAGTCAGTTTCCGCGTATCAATATGCTAAACATCCTGCCGCTTGTAAATCCATATTGTAACAATTCATTAAACATTGCTCTCCTGCCGATGCGCCTCTGAATGTCAGAAACTGGCGGGGGTGTTGGCCGAGATCAGCACGCACTCCTGCTCGCCACTATTGCGAAAACGGTGGGGGGTGCGGCTGTCGAAGTAGTAGCCATCTCCGGCGCCCAGCAGGTAGATCTGCTCGCCCACGGTCACTTCAACCTCGCCCTTGATGACGATGCCGCACTCTTCACCCTCGTGGCTCAGCATGTCGTCGCCGGTGTCGGCGCCCGGTGGCAGCACCTCCTGCAACATGCCGATGGCGCGGTTGGCACGGCTGTGCCCGACCAGCCGGTAGCTGATGGGATGGGTGCCGAGATCCGGCATATCGGCGGCGCGGAAGATCACTTCGGTGCCCATTTCAGTCTCTTCGGTGAAGAAGCTGGCCAGCGACATGGGGATCCCTTCCAGCACCTTGCGCAGGGAGGCGACAGAGGGGCTCACCTGATTTTTCTCGATCTGGGAGATAAATCCGTTGGTCACACCGGAGCGCTTGGCCAGCTCGCGCTGGGAGAGGGCTGCCTTGGTGCGAACCGCCTTGAGGCGGTGACCGATATCCATCTATAGACACTCCTTGACTGTTTACTATTATTAAAATTGTGTTAAATATCTTATACCACCCTGCTGATGCGTCTAGCTAGGGGTGGCACCAGACAGGGCGATAACGGGCCCTTTTTTATGGATTCAGGTGTTTAATTTAATAGGCATTGGCCGACAGTTGCTAAACACCTTAAGGATGAGGTGACCATGAAACCGATCAGCGACATTAATACGCCCTCCGACATGTCCGCGTTCTGGATGCCGTTCACCGCCAACCAGCAGTTCAAGGCGGCGCCGCGTATCCTGAAGTCGGCAGAGGGGATGTATTATCACTCAGAGGATGGCCGCAAGATACTGGATGGCACAGCCGGACTCTGGTGTTGCAACGCGGGCCATGGTCGGCGCGAGATTGCCGAGGCGGTCTCCCAGCAGATTTCCCACCTCGATTTTGCCCCCACTTTCCAGATGGGCCACCCCCTGCCGTTCGAGCTGGCCAACCGGCTGGTGGAGATCGCTCCCAAGGGGTTTGGCCATGTCTTCTACACCAACTCCGGTTCCGAGTCGGTCGATACCGCGCTAAAAATCGCGCTGGCTTGGCAGCGGGCTCGCGGTCAGGGCACTCGCACCCGACTGATTGGCCGCGAGCGTGGCTATCACGGGGTCGGCTTTGGCGGCATCTCGGTGGGAGGCATTCCCGGTAACCGCAAGTGGTTCGGCTCCCTGCTGACCGGGGTGGATCATCTGCCCCATACCCTCAACATCGCCAAGAACGCCTTCACCAAAGGGCTGCCCGAGGAGGATGTGGCGCTGGCCGACGAGCTGGAGAAGATCGTCTTTCTGCACGATGCCAGCAATATCGCGGCGGTGATCGTCGAGCCCATCGCTGGCAGTACTGGCGTGCTGATGCCCCCCAAAGGCTACCTCAAGCGGCTGCGGGAGATCTGCACCAAGCACGGCATCCTGCTGATTTTTGACGAGGTGATCACCGGTTTCGGTCGCCTCGGCTCCCCCTTCGCCGCACAGGAGTTCGATGTCATCCCCGACATGATCACTTGCGCCAAGGGGCTGACCAACGGCGCTATCCCGATGGGGGCGGTGCTGGTGCAGAAGCACATTTATGACGACATGATGGCGGCAGGCAAAGGGGCCATCGAGCTGTTCCACGGCTACACCTACTCCGGCCATCCGGTGGCTGCGGCTGCGGGTCTGGCGACCCTCGAGATCTATCGCAACGAGAACCTGCTCAGCCGCGCCGCCGATCTGGCGGGCTACTGGGAGGAGGCGGCCCATTCGCTGAAGGGCTGCAAGCATGTGAAGGATGTGCGCAACTA
This sequence comes from Aeromonas sp. JL9, assembly GCF_024436075.1. Taxonomy (NCBI): domain Bacteria; kingdom Pseudomonadati; phylum Pseudomonadota; class Gammaproteobacteria; order Aeromonadales; family Aeromonadaceae; genus Aeromonas; species Aeromonas sp. JL9. The sequence goes on from NZ_JANFNV010000017.1 coordinate 49,672, forward strand.
CGGGCTGGTAGCGGGTATCGAGCTGGAATCCATGCCGGATGCACCGGGCAGGCGCGCCTATGAGGTGTTTGTTCGCTGCTTCGAGAAGGGGGCTCTGATCCGGGTGACCGGCGACATCATCGCTCTGTCGCCACCTCTCATTATCGAGCGCAGCCAGATCGACGATCTCTTCACCCTGCTGCAGGATGCCCTGCAGGTACAACCTTAATCCATTTGATGGCCCCGCACTGCGGGGCCTTGCGTTGGTTTGCTCAGCGCATTTACCACATCAGTTATCACGGAGGATACATGACATACAGGGTCAGCAACTTCATCAACGGCCAGCCGCAGGAGAGTCGCAGCGAGCGCCAGGGGGCCATCTTCAATCCCGCCTGCGGCAACCAGCAGGGGAGTGTGGGGCTGTCGAGCGCCGCCGAGTGTCAGGAGGCGATCGCCATCGCCGAGCGCGCCTTTGCCGACTGGTCGCAAACCCCGCCGCTGGTGCGGGCCCGGGTCTTTTTCCGCTTCAAGGAGTTGATGGAGCAGCACAGGGACGAGTTGGCCCAGCTCATCAGCCGTGAACACGGCAAGGTCTTCTCCGATGCGCAGGGTGAGTTGACCCGCGGGCTGGAGGTGGTGGAGTTTGCCTGCGGCATTCCCCATCTGCTCAAGGGGGAGCACTCCCTCAACGTCGGCCGCGGTGTGGACAGCTACTCCATGATGCAGCCGGTGGGGGTCTGCGCCGGTATAACCCCGTTCAACTTCCCGGCCATGGTGCCGCTCTGGATGTTCCCGGTCGCCATCGCCTGCGGCAACACCTTCATTCTCAAGCCCTCCGAGAAGGATCCCTCCCTCTCGTTGCGGATGGCCGAGCTGCTCAAGGAGGCCGGTCTGCCTGACGGCGTGCTCAACGTGGTGAATGGTGACAAGGAGGTGGTGGATGTGCTGCTGACCGACCCGCGGGTCGGAGCCGTGTCGTTTGTCGGTTCCACCCCCATTGCCCAGTACATCTATGCCACCGCCTCTGCCCACGGCAAGCGGGTGCAGGCGCTGGGCGGCGCCAAGAACCACATGGTGGTGATGCCGGATGCGGACCTCGATCAGGCGGTCTCCGCCCTGATGGGGGCTGCTTATGGGGCGGCGGGTGAGCGCTGCATGGCTATTTCGGTGGCCGTGGTGGTGGGGGACGAGACCGCCGATGCGCTGGTGGCCAAGCTGACGCCGCTGGTGGAAAAACTGCGGGTGGGCCCGGGGCTGGGCCAGAGCCCGGAGAACGAGATGGGGCCGCTTATCAGCAAGGAGCATCTGGCCAAGGTGCGCGGCTACGTGGATCAGGGGGTGACCGAGGGAGCTGTGCTGCGGGTCGATGGTCGCACGCTGAGCCACGACGAGGGTTACTTTATCGGGGGCTGCCTGTTTGACGAGGTAACCCCCGAGATGCGCATCTACCGCGAGGAGATCTTCGGCCCTGTGCTCTCCATCGTGCGGGTGCCGGATTACGAGACGGCGCTGCGCCTCATCAACGAGCACGAGTACGGCAACGGCACCGCCATCTTTACCTGTGACGGCGACACCGCGCGGGACTTCACGGCGCGAGTTCAGGTCGGTATGGTAGGGGTGAACGTCCCCATTCCGGTGCCGATGGCGTTTCACAGCTTTGGCGGCTGGAAGCGCTCCATCTTCGGGCCGCTCAACATGCACGGGCCGGACGGGGTTCGCTTTTATACCCGGATGAAGACGGTCACGGCGCGCTGGCCCCAGAGCCTGCGCAGTGGTGCCGAGTTCTCCATGCCAACCATGAAGTGATGAGCCCAGAGCTCACCACCATGATTTGATTCTCTTGCCCCCGCAGATCGCTGGTCTGCGGGGGCACTTCTGTAAAGGAGCAACAGATGCGATTGGGAATTCTCGATTGTGACCGGCTGGATCCCGATCTGGCGGATCGTTTTGGCCCCGTCTACTCCGAGATGTTTATCAGGGGGTTTCAGCCGCTGGCACCCGAGCTGGAGTTTCGGGTCTGGTCAGCCATCGATGGCGAATTACCGGAGGATCTGCATGAGTGCGATGCCTGGCTCATCACAGGTTCGCGCCACGACGCCTACAGCGATATCCCCTGGATCCAGGCGCTGCGCGGCTGGATCCGCCATGCCCATGATGCCGACGTCAAGTTGGCCGGGATCTGTTTCGGCCATCAGGTGATCGCCCAGGCGCTCGGTGGCGAAGTGGTGAAATCAACCAAGGGGTGGGGGCTGGGGGTGTCGGTTCACCCCATGCTGGAAGATGCCCCCTGGATGGCGCCGGCGCGGGATCATATCCGCATTCTGGCGAGCCATCAGGATCAGGTGGCGCTGCTTCCCCCCGGAGCAACCCGGCTGGCGGGCAACGATTTTTGTCCCAACTTCATGTTCCTGCAGGGGGACAACATAGTGGCCATTCAGGGGCATCCCGAGTTCTCGGTGGAGTACAACCGGGCGCTGATCGAGCGACGCCGTGGCCTGCTGCCCGACGAGCGTTACCAGAGCAGCCTCTCCTCGCTGGAGGGGGAGGTGGATTCGACCACCATGATGCAGTGGTTGCTGCAGTTTTTGGGGGTCCTGCCGCTGCGGGCTGGCGCAGCCTGAGCCCGGTTTGTCAGCGACCCCCTTCGGGTGCTAGATTTTGTAGCAAAATGAAGGATCAAGCGCTGCGATGTCGGGATCGGATGATACACTGGCCGCCCTTTGTGGCGGCCTGTTTGTCTGGCGTGATCGCCGCACCAGCTTGAGAGGGTGAAGCCTTGAAACTACAGCAATTGAAGTACTTGATCGCGATCCGGGACCACAACCTCAATGTGTCCGTTGCTTCCGATGCGCTCTTCACCAGCCAGCCGGGGGTCAGCAAACAGATTGGCCTGCTGGAGAGCGAGCTGGGGGTGCGGATCTTCGAGCGCCGTGGCAAGCATTTGCACCGCATTACGCCGGTGGGGGAGGAGATCATCAAGTGTGCCGAGGCGATGCTCAATATCGAGAGCAAGATTAAGGCGATCTCCCGCGAGTATCTGGATCCGACCGTGGGCACCCTCAATATTCACACCACCCACACCATCGCCCGCTATCTGCTGCCCAAGTCGGTCACCTACTTCACCAAGAAGTATCCCAAGATCTCGTTCCACCTCCATCCGGTGATGTCGGCGAGTAAGGAGCAGATCAGCAAGGGTTACTCCGATTTCTCCATCGTTGCCCACGAGATTGGCTTCGACAAGGAGCTGATCGCGCTGCCCGCCTACCTCTGGACCCTCTCGCTGGTGGTGCCGCAGGATCATCCGCTGGCCAAGGTGAAGAAGCCGACCCTGGAGCAGCTCTGCCACTACCCCATCCTCAGCTACGAGAGTGGTGCCACTGGCCGACAGGTGCAGGACGAGGTGTTCCATGCCGCCGGTCTCACCCCGAGCTACTACATGACGGTGATGGATGCCGGGGTGATCAAGCGCTACGTGGAGCTGGGCTTTGGCATCGGCATCATCTCCTCGCTGGTAGCCAACGACACCGATAGCCCCGGGCTGGTCTCCATCAATCTGGAGCACCTGTTCAAGCCCTGCCCGGCGCAGATCTGTTTCAGCAAGAGCATCCTGCTTCAGAACTACATGTATGACTTCATCAGCTCCTTCTCGCCCCACCTCACCAAAGAGGTGATTCAGAGCGTGATGCAGCAGCCGAGTCAGGCGCGCATTGACGAGCTGCTGGCCGGGGTGGAGCTGCCCATCTATTGATCCCGATCGGATTCCCGATCGCTGCCGGTTGTCTCTTCTGTCAGGCTGGGCTCTACTCGGGGTTCAGCCTGTCTCTTTTGGGCTATCTCCATCGTCCGAGGTCTCTATGTCCCGCATTCTGCTGCTTGCCAATCTCAACTGTGATCATGTGCTCTCCCTCTCCGAACCGCTGGTGGCGGGGGCCCGGCTGCAATATGTGGATCAGGGGCGCAGGCTCGGCGGTGGCGCCGCCAATACCGGCATCGGGCTGGTATGGGCGGGTCACGAGGTGACCATCGCCTCCCGCATCGGGCTGGACGAGACCGGCGACTGGCTGCTGGAGCAGGCGGCCGGTTACGGGCTGGATTGCAGCCATGTGGAGCGCTTTGGCGGTGAGACCGGCGAGTTGCTGATCCTGGTGGACTCCACTGGCGAGCGCACCATACTGCGCCGCCCGCGGCGTCCCGACCTGCCCGGCGATCTGCCTCTGGATGGGGTGGATTGCCTCTATGTGAACTATCCCGGTACCGCCATCATCAGTTACATGCGCCAGATGCTCGGCAAGAGCTTCGTGGTAGCCCAGTATCCCAAGGGCGGCCAAGCGCGCCGTCCCTGCCATGTGCTGGTAGCCTCCCGCTCTGATCTCGGCGAGGTGAGCGACCCCTGGCAGCATGCCCGCCAGCTGGCGGGGGAGCAGCTCGAATGGCTGGTGTTGACTGAGGGCAAGGCGGGGGCGGTGGCCATCCATGGTGACGAGCAGATCCGGGTCGCCGCCCGGCCAGTATCTGTGGTCGATACCACGGGGGCGGGGGATGCTTTCGCTGGCGGATTGATCCATGGTCTGGCGAGGGGCATGGCGATCAAGGATGCGCTACAGTGCGCGGTGGACTGGGGGGCGTTTGCCGTCGCCTCCGAGAGCTCCATCCCCTCGGTTGCGCTGAAAAACTGGCTGAAACAACCCCACTGAACCACCTCTTTGACGGTCGATTGAGGGGCGGTTTGCGGGCCATATGGCCGCTGGTCGAAGGGGCTTGGTGAGGGGGACTATTCGGGAGATTTACCCGCTATAAAGCGGGTAAACGCCGGGCTAACCCGGCAAGTTTGCGATCAATCAAAGAAAGTGTCGATTTATGTGCATCTTCATCGACACCCGGTTGTGCTGCTCTTAACCTGTCACTCCGCAACTCAGATTAAGAGACAGGCCCCCTCTGGTGAACCAATGGCGAACAGAGGCAAATCGGTTGTCTCCTGCCTCTTAGCTCAATGTTGTCGTCCTGATTCCTGGCTTGTAGTAAGAGGCAAGTGCGACCATGCAACTGACACGATTTACCGACTACGCCCTGCGTACCCTGACCTTCCTGGCGGTTCAGCCGGGGGATCGTCTGTCGACCATTACCGAAGTGGCCGATACCTTCGGCATCTCTCGCAACCACGTGGTCAAAATTGTGCACCAGCTTGGCATCAAGGGGTACATCGAGACGGTACGTGGCAAGCACGGTGGTATTCGCCTCGGTCGCTCGGCGGTCTCCATCAATTTGCGGGATGTGGTGATGGACATGGAGCATGTGCTCTGTCCGGTCGACTGCAAGCGCGAAAACTGCCGTCTCTCCGGTGGCTGCCGCATTCAGGGCATTCTGCGCCGCGCCATGAACGCCTTCCTCGAAGTGCTGGGTGAGTACACTCTGGCTGATGCGGTGCGCGATCCCAACCGTCTCTGCCACCTGCTGGGTATCGAGCAAGAGACTATTGTGACCATGGCCTGACAGGGCGCGGATATCGAACAAGATGTGAAAGGGGCCTGATGGCCCCTTTTGCTTTTGTACGCAGGTGGTTTTTAGCGACTGCCTGGCTGGCGGATCAGGGTGATGGCGCCGTGCAGGCAGGCTAGGCCGCAGGCACCGCAGCCATTGCAGGCATCCATATTGACGTTGATGCCGTCGGCGGTGGCCTTGATCGCCTGTTGTGGGCAGGCATCTTCACAGAGCAGGCAGTAGAAGCCCTGCCGTGCCTGACAGCTCTCTTCAATCTGCACCCGGGTCTGCACCTGCCGGCCCAGTTGCAGGTCGAGGGCGCCGGTGGGACAGGCTCTGGCGCAGCTGCCGCAGTAGCTGCACTGGCCGCAGGCGAGATCGAGCACTGGCGTACCGGCGATGGGGCTCCCCTCGTACTCCTCCTGGGTGGCCGGTTTGAGCAGACCGCGCGGGCAGGCCTTGAAACACTCGCCACAGCGGGTGCAGAGGGAGAGGTACTGGGACTCCTCAATGGCCCATGGCGGGCGCGCTTCATGGCAAACCACGGCGGGCTTGCGGGAAGCTTGCCAACCTTGTGTCAGCCAACGGAGGAAATAGTGAGTCATGCTCGCCCCTGATACCTATTAGGGGTTAATTTTATCGAAGTTTCGGGAAGCAGGCCAGAGAATAGCGGCCGTCAGGATCGCAAGCGCAGTTGCCCTTGTGTAAGCTAGGCGGGTCTTTTTACGTGGTTGAATGAAAACATATGTGGCTATTTCTCTGGCGTGCGTCCCTGCTCTATGTCTTTCCCCTGCTGATGTGGGCCTACTGCCGCATCAAGGATATCGAGTTCGCCGAGCTCGATACCGGCGTCAACACCCACAAGTGGGTGGTGCTGGCCGCCTACCTCATCTACGTGGTGATCTGGATCCTGGTTAACCGTTATCTCGAACTCTTCCTGCGTCAGCGGAGCCGCAAATGATTGACCCCGGACTCTGGGGGATCTTGCTGCCTGCCGCCGCACTGGCCCTCGGGCTTGGCTGGCTGATCGGGCGGCGGGCTGCCACGGCGCAAGCTCAGGAGCTGCTGCTGGCGCAGGAGCGTTATCAGGCGCTCCAGGATCGCTTCGACGAGTTGCAGGATGAGCGGATGCAGGGCCAGCAGAAGCTGGATCAGCAGCAGACCCTGCTGATCAAGCTCACCGCCCGCCTCAAGGATGCGGAAGCGACCCTGCGCAGCGAGCGGCTGGCTGCCGCCGAGAAGCTGCAACTGCAACAGGAGGCGGAGCAGCGCCTCAGCCAGCAGTTCGAGAACCTCGCCAACCGGATCTTCGAGCAAAACTCCGGCAACTTCCGCGAATTGAACCAGAACAGCCTCGATCTGCTGCTCACCCCGCTCAAAGAGCAGCTCGAGGGCTTTCGCCGTCAGGTGGGGGAGACTCACGCCCAAGAGACGGCTCAGCGCCACAGCCTCAAGTTCGAGCTGGAGCGCCTCGCCGAGCTCAATGCCCGCATGACCGAGGAGGCGGCGGCGCTGACCCGCGCCCTCAAGGGTGACAGCAAGCAGCAGGGCAATTGGGGGGAAGTGGTGCTGGCACGGATCCTCAGCGAGTGCGGCTTGCGCGAAGGTCACGAGTACCACACCCAGGTCAATATCGAAGTGGAGAAGGGCAAGCGCTACCAGCCCGACGTGATTGTCCACCTGCCACAAGAGAAAGACATCATCATCGACGCCAAGGTGTCGCTGACCGCCTACGAACGCTGGTACAACGCCGATGACGAGCTGGAGAAGGCGGTGGCGCTCAAGGAGCATGTCGCCTCGGTGCGCAACCATATCCGCGAGCTGGGCCGCAAGGATTACCAGCAGCTGCCCGGTGTGCGTACCCTCGACTATGTGCTGATGTTCGTAGCGGTGGAGCCCGCCTTCCTCACTGCCATGGAAGCCGATCCCTCGCTGGTGCGTTACGGTCTCGACAACAATATCCTGCTGGTGAGCCCCACCAACCTGATGGTGGCGCTGCGCACTATCGAGAACCTGTGGCGCTACGAGCGGCAGAACCAGAATGCCCGCCAGATTGCCGAGCGGGCCGGTCGCCTCTACGAAAAGCTGCGGCTGTTTGTCGAGGAGATGCAGCAGATGGGCGGCAGCCTGCACAAGGCGCAGGAGAGCTACGACAAGGCAATGGGACGGCTGGTCAACGGCCGTGGCAACCTGATTGCGCAGGTCGAGCGTTTCCGCGAGCTGGGGGTGGAGGTGACCAAGAGTCTGCCCGAGCCGCTGGTGGAGCGGGCACTGGAGCGTGATAAGGAGCGGGAGTAGTTTTCCCCGTACAGTCATCAGCAAAAGGTCCAAACCCGTTTGCTATCTGCCAGCTCGCCTCGTGCTTACACATCATCAGAAATCCGCAACACAAACGGCCCACCGAAGTGGGCCGTTTCTATTTGCAGTGCCAGTGTGGATCAGCGGCTGGCGGCGCGGGCGCTCAGTTCGGCTTTCTCGCTATCGCTCAGGAAGGCCAGGGTCAGGCCGTTTTGCTGGGCGGTGCGGATCTCGCTCGTCGTCATGCCAGCGGCCGGTGCGGCCACCTCATATTCGTGGGGCAGGTCGATCCCTTCCACCGCTGGATCGTCGGTGTTGAGGCAAGCCAGCACGCCGGCAGCCAGGAACTGGCGGATCGGGTGTTCGGTCAGGCTCGCCACCGTGGTGGTCTGGACGTTGGAGGTGAGGCAGGATTCGATGCCGATTCGGTGCTCGGCCAGATAGGCCATCAGGGCCGGATCCTGAATCGCTTTGACGCCGTGGCCGATACGTTCGGCACCCAGCTCGCGAATGGCCTGCCACATGCTCTCGGGGCCAGCGGCTTCACCGGCGTGCACGGTGACGCGCATGCCTGCATCGCGCACCTTGCGGAAGTGGTCGACAAAGAGTTCCCCCGGGAAGCCCAGCTCGTCACCGGCCAGATCGATGGCGACCAGCTTGTCGCGGTGGGCCAGACAGGCGGCCAGCTCCTGATTGCACTGCTCGGTGCCGAAGGTGCGGCTCATGATGCCGATCAGGTTGGCCTTGATGCCGAAGTCACGGCTGCCCGCGGCCACGCCGTCGATGATGGCTTCCACCACACCCTGCGGGTGCAGCTTATGGGCCATCGCCATATAGGCCGGGCTGAAGCGCAGCTCTGCATAGTCGATACCGGCGCGCAGCAGGTCTTCCACGTTCTCGTAGGCAACTCGGCGGCAGGCGTCGTAGTCGGCCAGCACGGCAACACCCCAGTCCAGCTTCTTCAGGAAGGCGACCAGACTTGGCTCGTTCTCGACGATCTGTACGTGGGGGCGCAGCGCCTCCAGCTCGAAGGCGGGCAGCTGAATATTGTGTTGGCGACCCAGCTCGAGGATGGTCTGCGGACGGATGTTGCCGTCCAGATGGCGGTGCAGGTCGGTCAGGGGGAGAGATCTGTCAATCATGATGGCGCCTTCTTCGAGTCGGGTTTGAAAGCCTGCCATTCTAGGCGGGGCTTTCAAAAAAGATACCCCGTTTGCTGGCAAACGGGGTCTTATTGGTCGGTGATTTGTCAGGGCGTGATGGGAATCGTTTTTCCCCGGGACTCAGGAGAGATCGAGTTCCTTCAGCTTGCGGGTGAGGGTGTTGCGACCCCAGCCAAGCAGACGTGCCGCCTCCTGCTTGTGGCCGTGGGTATGCTCCAGCGCTGTCTCCAGCATGATCCGCTCGAACTGCGGCATGGCATCGGCCAGGATGTCTGTCTCTCCCAGCGCCAGCTTGCTGGCCACCCACTCCTGCAATTGCTGCTGCCAGCAACCGGGCAACGCCGGTTGGCCCGGTTCGGCACTGTTGGTGATGGGGGTGAGCAGCTCGGCAGGCAGATCGCCCACCAGAACCTCCTGCCCCGAGGCCATCACGGTGAGCCAGCGGCAGACGTTCTCCAGCTGGCGCACGTTGCCCGGCCAGGGCAGGCGGCTGATATAGGCCTGGGTATCGGGGTGCAGGCTCTTGGCCTCCACGTTCAGCTCCTTGGCGGCGCGCAGCAGGAAGTGGCGGGCCAGCTGGGGGATATCCTCACGGCGCTCCTTGAGAGCGGGGATGTGGATGCGGATGACGTTGAGGCGGTGGAACAGATCCTCGCGAAACTCGCCATCGGCGACCCGCTTCTCCAGATTCTGGTGGGTGGCGGCGATGATCCGTACATCCACCTGCACCGGCTGGTGGCCACCGACCCGGTAGAACTGGCCATCGGCCAGCACCCGTAGCAGCCGCGTCTGCACATCCAGCGGCATATCGCCGATCTCGTCGAGAAACAGGGTGCCGCCGTCGGCCTGTTCGAAGCGGCCGTGGCGGATGTTGTTGGCGCCGGTAAAGGCCCCCTTCTCGTGACCGAACAGCTCGGATTCGATGAGATCTTTGGGGATGGCTGCCATGTTGAGGGCGATGAAGTTTTTGTGGGCGCGCGGGCTGTGCTTGTGCAGGGCATGGGCGACCAGCTCCTTGCCGGTGCCGCTCTGGCCGTTGATCAGTACCGAGATGCTGGAGCGTGACAGGCGACCGATGGCGCGAAACACCTCCTGCATCGCTGGCGCCTCACCGATGATCTCCGGGGTGGCGGTGGCCTCTTGCTGACGAGACTTGCGCTTGGTGCGCTGCTCCTTGAGGTGATTCTCGGCGCGGCGGACCAGGGTCACCGCTTCGTCGATGTCGAACGGTTTGGGCAGGTACTCGAAGGCGCCGCGCTGGTAGGCGTTGACCGCGCTGTCGAGATCCGAGTGGGCGGTCATGATGATGATGGGCAGATCGGCCTGACGGCGGTGGATCTGCTCCAGCAGGCTCAGGCCGTCGATGCCCGGCATCCGGATATCGGAGAGGATCACATCGGGCGAGCGCAGCTCAAGGGCGTGCAGCAGGGCTTCGCCATCGGCAAAGCTCTCGCAGTTGAAGCCTTCGCTGCCGAGAGTGCGCTCCAGCACCCAGCGGATAGAACTGTCGTCATCGACGATCCACACTTTGGCGGTCATGGGGTTCCCTTACTTGCGAAGCGGTAGAAAAATGGTGAATTCGGTGTGACCCGGCCAGCTGATGCAGTCAATTCGCCCCTTGTGCTGGTCGATCAGGTTCTGGGCGATGGAGAGGCCGAGCCCGGTTCCTCCCTCCTTGCCGGTGATCATCGGGTAGAACAGGGTGTCGCGAATGGCGTCCGGAATACCGGGGCCGTTGTCGATGATCTTGATCTCCGCCGCCAGCCGGTAACGCTGGCCGTGGATGGTGATCTGGAACGCGGTGCGGGTCTTGATACGGATAAGCCCGGTCTGCTCCCCCAGTGCTTCGGCGGCGTTGCGCACTATGTTGAGAAACGCCTGCTGCAGCTGATCCGGCTCCATCTCGAATTCGGGGATGCTGGGATCGTAATCCCGTTCGATGCGAACAGAGGGAGGGAGTTCGAGCTCCACCAGTCGGCGTACCTGCTCCAGCACCGAATGGACATTGTGCATCTGGTGACGGCCGGGGCGCTGGGGGCCGAGCAGCCGATCGACCAGTACCCGCAGCCGATCGGCCTGTTCGATGATGATGCCGGTATATTCGCGCAGCGCCGGATCCGGCAGCTCTTTTTGCAACAGCTGGGCTGCGCCGCGCAGGCCGCCGAGGGGATTCTTGATTTCGTGGGCCAGCCCGCGCACCAGCTCCTTGGCCGCCAGCTGCTGGGCATGTTGCTGCTGCTCCTGGCTGATCTTCTTCTGCTGGTCGATCTTGCGCAGCTCCACCACCAGCAGACGCTGTTCGTGGTCGGCCATCGGGGTGGCGCTCAGCTCCACCAGTCGCGGTTCTCCCTCTACCACCAGAGTCACTTCGCTATCGGTAAAGCCTTGCCCTGACGCGAGGCACTGCTTGAGCCGCTGCAAATCGAGGGAGATATGTTCCAGCAGATGGGGCAGTTCGATGCCGATCAGCCTGCGTTCACTGAGGGAGAGCAGCTGTTCAGCCGCCGGGTTGACGAATTGGATGCAGAGCCGCTCATCCATCAGGATCACGGCGGTCAGCAAATTATCCAAGAGTGTTTTGGCGTTGTCCGAGCGGGTTGGCACAGGTTTCTCCCTAAAACGGTGCTACACACCTGTTATGCACCGATATGGTGCATAGAGTTTACCCGCATCGGTGCGCTATATCACCCCTGGTCAGCTTTGGGGGTGGGTTTGGGAGCCGGCGTCACGCTCGCTCTATGCAGGTAAAAGGTGACTGAACTGGATTTAGCAAGGATCGTACCGTCTTTGGCGAGCAGCTCGAGCTGAGCCTCGTGGGCGCCGCGATCGACGTTTTCGACGCGGACAGAGAGGCTGTTGCTGACGATGGGGGCGGCTTTGCCATCCAGGGTCAGGCGCACATCATACTGGGTCGGAGGTTTGGGGCTGATGGTGCCCTGAAAGACGATGTTGCCTGTGTTGTCGCGCAGGGTGCTGCCCTGTTCCGGGGAGAGCAGTTCGATGGTCAGCTTGGCCGCCTCTTTCTCTTTCTTGGCATCGGCGCCGGTCAGGCTGTTGAAGTTATCCACCTGCACCGATCTGGGCGCGCTGCTGCCCAGCAGCGGGGCGACCCGCAGATCGACCTCTTTGGCGTTTTTGCCGGGTGGTGGCGCATCCGAGTAGTGGGTGATGCCATTGCCATCGACCCAGGAGTAGACCTTGGCCGCATCCGTACCGAACGAGGTCAGCAACAGGAGGCCGAGCACCCCTATGCCATGCTTGTTGTTCATCCATCTCTCCTTGACGGTATTTTGCTTAATCCTATCAGAGAAAAAACCCGCCAGATGGCGGGTTTTGTCACGATTAAGCAAGCTGACCAGATTTAAACGGCCAGTCTGCTGAGACTTAGACGGAGTAGTACAGTTCGAACTCCAGCGGGTGCGGGGTCATGCGCACACGGTCAACATCCTGCTGTTTCAGTTCCAGATAGGAGTTGATGAAGTCATCGCTGAACACGCCGCCACGGGTCAGGAACTCGCGGTCAGCATCCAGAGCGGCCAGGGCTTCGTCCAGAGAACCGGCAACGGTCGGCACTTCTGCGGCTTCTTCCGGCGGCAGGTCGTACAAGTTCTTGTCCATGGCATCGCCCGGATGGATCTTGTTGATGATACCGTCCAGACCGGCCATCAGCTGGGCTGCGAAGGCCAGGTACGGGTTGGCAGCCGGATCCGGGAAGCGCACTTCGATACGACGGGCTTTCGGGCTCGGTACCACCGGGATACGGATGGAGGCAGAGCGGTTGCGGGCAGAGTAGGCCAGCATGACCGGTGCTTCATAACCCGGAACCAGACGCTTGTAGGAGTTGGTGGTCGGGTTGGCGAAGGCGTTGATGGCCTTGGCGTGCTTGATGATACCGCCGATGTAGTGCAGAGCCATCTCGGACAGACCGCCATACAGGTCGCCAGCGAACAGGTTGACGCCGTTCTTGGCCAGAGACTGGTGGCAGTGCATGCCGGAGCCGTTGTCACCGAACATGGGTTTCGGCATGAAGGTGACGGTCTTGTTGTAGGCGTGAGCCACGTTGTGGATCACGTACTTCAGTACCTGTACTTCGTCAGCTTTCAGCGTAAGAGTGTTGAAGCGGGTAGCGATCTCGTTCTGACCGGCAGTGGCCACTTCGTGGTGGTGAGCTTCAACGACCTGGCCCATCTCTTCCAGCACCAGACACATGGCGGCGCGGATATCCTGGGAAGAGTCGACCGGTGCAACCGGGAAGTAACCGCCTTTCACGAACGGACGGTGACCCTTGTTGCCATGCTCATAGGCAGTGCCGGAGTTCCATGCGGCTTCTTCAGATTCGATTTTCACGAAGCTGTGGCCCATGGTGTTGGAGAAAGTAATGTTGTCGAACATGAAGAATTCCGGCTCCGGCCCGAACAGCACGGTGTCAGCAATGCCGCTGGACTTCAGGAAATCTTCTGCACGTTTGGCGATGGAGCGCGGATCGCGGTCATAGCCCTGCATGGTGGCAGGCTCCAGCACGTCACAAACGATGTTCAGGGTGGTCTCTTCGGTGAACGGGTCCAGCTTGGCGGAGGCTGCGTCCGGCATCAGTACCATGTCGGATTCGTTGATGCCCTTCCAGCCGCCGATGGAGGAACCATCGAACATCTTGCCGTCTTCGAAGAAATCTTCATCAACCTGGTGAGCAGGGATGGATACATGCTGCTCTTTACCCTTGGTGTCGGTAAAGCGCAGATCAACAAACTTGACTTCGTGTTCCTGGATCAGGGCCAAAACGTTCTGGGCTGACATGCTAAGTAACCTCCGGTGTTAAAACTCTCTGGGTGAATGCGTCGTCGTATTCACATAAGCCAGTATCGTGCCAAGTTTGTGACAGCTTGATTTCAGGGCAATCTCGCTGAAGAGGCTCCCCAAAACCAGGCGATCTCGACTCGCGTTGCATCAATTTAGTGCGATGGTGGATCGTTTTGGTGCACTGTAATGGTGCGCGAAATACGGTCACCGCCCATCTAAGCAGGGTTTGTCAGAGAGGTCTATGATCCAGATCTGTTGTTATGCGCGAATGTACTGCAATTCTGCTAGGCAGATCACAAAGGCAAGAGTACAATTAGCGCCCAATTTTACCCGGTGATTGAGGCGAGAATGTTAGAGAATTTACGCAATATTGCGATTATTGCGCACGTTGACCACGGCAAAACGACTCTGGTTGATAAGCTGCTGCAGCAGTCCGGCACCCTGGACCGCTCCACGGAAGGCCAGGAACGGATCATGGACTCCAATGATCTGGAACGGGAACGTGGCATCACCATTCTCGCCAAGAACACTGCGATCCGCTGGAATGACTACCGCATCAACATCGTTGATACCCCGGGTCACGCCGACTTCGGTGGTGAAGTAGAGCGCGTACTGTCCATGGTTGACTCCGTGCTGCTGCTGGTTGACGCCGTAGACGGCCCGATGCCGCAAACCCGTTTCGTGACCCAGAAAGCGTTCGCTCAGGGTCTGAAGCCGATCGTGGTCATCAACAAGGTTGACCGTCCGGGTGCTCGTCCTGACTGGGTAATGGATCAGGTATTTGACCTGTTCGACAACCTGGGCGCGACTGACGAACAGTTGGACTTCAAAGTGGTTTACGCCTCTGCACTGAACGGTTGGGCCACCATGGATCAGGACGTCGAGTCCGAGAACATGGAGCCGCTGTTCCAGGCCATCGTCGACAACGTGGAAGCCCCGAAAGCTGACACCGAAGGCGCGTTCCAGATGCAGATCTCCCAGCTGGACTACAACTCCTATGTGGGCGTTATCGGTATCGGCCGTATCACCCGTGGTCGTGTCAAGACCAACCAGCAGGTCACCATCGTTGGTGCCGACGGCAAGACCCGTAACGGTAAAGTCGGTCAGGTGCTGGGTTACCTGGGTCTGTCCCGTACTGAAGTTACCGACGCGCAAGCGGGTGACATCATCGCTATCACCGGTCTGGGCGAGCTGAAAATCTCCGACACCATCTGTGACAATGGTGCCGTTGAAGCCCTGCCGCCGCTCTCCGTTGACGAGCCGACCGTGAACATGACCTTCCAGGTCAACACCTCACCGTTCGCCGGTAAAGAGGGCAAGTTCGTGACCTCCCGTAACATTCTGGAGCGTCTGAACCAGGAGCTGGTCCACAACGTGGCTCTGCGTGTGGAAGAGACTGATGATCCGGACAAGTTCCGTGTATCCGGTCGTGGTGAGCTGCACCTCTCCATCCTGATCGAAAATATGCGTCGCGAAGGTTACGAACTGGCTGTGTCCCGTCCGGAAGTAATCCTGCGTACCGTTGATGGCGTTCTGCAAGAACCGTTCGAAACTGTAACTGTGGACGTTGAAGAAGCGCACCAGGGTTCCGTGATGGAGCAACTGGGTCTGCGTAAAGGCGAAATGACCAACATGACCCCGGATGGCAAGGGTCGTGTCCGTCTGGACTTCATGATCCCGAGCCGTGGCCTGATCGGTTTCCAGACCGAATTCATGACCATGACCTCAGGTACCGGTCTGCTGTACCACACCTTCGACCACTACGGTCCGCACAAGGGTGGTAGCATCGGCGAGCGTCAGAATGGCGTGCTGATCTCCAACGCTACCGGTAAAGCACTGACTTACGCCCTGTTCGGTCTGCAAGACCGTGGTCGTCTGTTCATCGGTCACGCGACCGAAGTGTACGAAGGCCAAGTGATCGGTATTCACTCCCGTTCCAACGACCTGACTGTTAACTGCCTGAAAGGCAAACAGCTGACTAACATGCGTGCCTCCGGTACCGACGAAGCTCAGGTTCTGACTCCGCCGATCCGCATGACTCTGGAACAGGCTCTCGAGTTCATCGACAACGATGAGCTGGTAGAAGTGACTCCGAAGAGCATCCGTATCCGTAAGAAGCTGTTGACCGAGCTGGATCGCAAGCGCTCTGGCCGTGGTTAATCCCATGTGCTGAGTCCCGGTAGCCCTCGCGGCTGCTGACGATTCGCTGATAGAAAGGCCCAAACCTCCGGTTTGGGCCTTTTTTTATCTGCGTTGAGCTGGGCTGATCGGTTGCACCTTGCTTTGCGGATAAACGCTGCTGCCGAGCGTGACAGGCTATCAATGGGCATTCGTTTTGGAGTTGTATCTGGCTCGCCATGGCTGGGGCAGTGGGCGTGTTCTGAAAGCAGGGCTCTGCAGATCGGAAGATGGCTTTACCGAGCCTGCTGGCAGGGGCGGGGCCTTATGAGTGAGTCAAATCATTCGATATAAATTTAATTTATGGATTTTGCCTTAATGGCCCAACTTTATCTTATGCGAACGAATTCGGCTGCCTGAAGCACTCTGCGGCTCATGCCAAGCCATTACAGGGCTGTGCCCGATCTGGGGGCATAAAAGACGACGCCCTCCACCGGTTGCTATCAACCGGTGGAGGGCGTCGCTGCTTGCGCGTTACTGGCGCCAGAACGAGGGGAAGAAGAGTACGGCGACCGTCAGGATCTCCAGTCGGCCGAGCAGCATGCCGAACGACAGCAGCCACTTGGCCGAGTCGGGCAGACTGGCGAAGTTGGTGCTGGGGCCCACCACCGGCCCCATCCCGGGCCCCACGTTGGCAACCGCGGTGATGGAGCTGGAGATGGAGGTGAGGGGGTCGAGCCCGATGGCGGCCAGCAGCGCCGCGATTACCAGAATGATGGCGAAGTAGGCCAGCACGAAGGAGATCATCGAGCGGATGATGGCGTCGTTGACCGTCCTGCCGTTGTACTTCTGGGGAAATACGCCGGAGGGATGCATCAGCTGGCGCATCTGCTTCTTGAACAGGGCAAACGCCACCTGTACCCGGAAGATCTTGAGGCCGCCCGCAGTCGAACCCGAGCAGGCGCCAAGCGCCAGCAGCACGATGAAGGTGATGCTGGCGAGCGGCCCCCAGGTGCCGAAGTCACCGAGGCCGAAGCCCGTGGTGGTGAGCACCGAGACGATGTTGAAGCAGCTGATGCGCAGGGCATCCCAGAAGCCGAACAGGTCTCTCTCCCACAGGTAGAAGGTCATGATGACGGTGACCCAGACCACCAGCCAGAAGAAGCCGCGCACCTGGGCATCCTTGAACAGGCTGTTATCCCTGTGGTTGAGGCTCTGCACATAGAGCAGGAAGGGCAGGCCACCGAGGAACATGAACAGGGTGCCAATCCAGTGTGCCGAGTTGGAGAAGTGGGACATGGATTGATCGGAGGTGGAGTAGCCGCCGGTACTGAGAGTGGTCATGGCGTGGTTGATCGCCTCGAACATGTTCATGCCGCTGGCCCAGTAGGCCATAAAGCAGAGCATGGAGAGCACCAGATAGACCACGACGATGTTGTTGGCGACCGTCTTGGCACGCGGGGCGCTTTTATCCGACCAGTCCGAGCTCTCGGTCTGGAACAGCTTCATGCCGCCGACGTTGAGGTAGGGCAGCACGGCTACCGCCATCACGATAAAGCCGACCCCGCCCAACCACTGCAGGATGGAACGCCACAACAGGATACTGTGGGCCATGTTGTCGAGGCCGGAGAGCACGGTGGAGCCCGTGGTGGTTACCCCCGACATGGTCTCGAAGTAGGCGTCGGTGAAGTTGATGTGGGTGATGAAGACAAAGGGCAGGGCGCCGAAGGCGCAGGCCACCACCCAGACCGAGGTGGTGAGCAGGAACATCTCCCGCACCCCCAGATGAAACTCCGCCTTGCGACCATAGTGGAGGCAGAGCAGGGCGGCGCCGTGGGTGATGAGCACGGACTTGAGAAACTCGACAAATCCCTCTGACCCGGTGAGCAGTGCTAGCAAGGTGGGCAGCCACATGAAGAGCGCCAGCTTGGAGAGCACCAGCCCGAGGGTGAAGATAATGGGACGCAGCTTGATCATGTTCGATAACCTGGTCGTTGATTAACAAAAGACCCGGACCATCCCCTTGGGGGAGCTGAGCCGGGTCTGGTTTGACAGCCTGTGCGCATGAAGACGTTACAGGAAGAAGGGGCTTGGCTGGAACAGCCGCTCCACTTCCGGGATGTACTTCTTGTCCACCAGGAACATGACCACGTGGTCATCCTGCTGGATCTTGGTGCGATCGTGGGCGATCAGCACCTCATCTCCGCGTACTACGGCACCTATGGTGGTGCCCGGCGGCAGCTTGAGCTCGCCCACCGTCTTGCCGACCACCTTGGAGGTGTTCTCGTCACCGTGGGCAATCGCCTCGATCGCCTCGGCCGCGCCGCGGCGCAGGCTGTAGACGTTGGCGATATCGGCCCGGCGCACGTGGGTCAACAGCGCCGAGATGGTGGCCTGCTGGGGCGAGATAGCGATATCGATGGAGCCACCCTGCACCAGATCGACGTAGGCGCCGCGCTGGATCAGCACCATGGTCTTCTTGGCGCCCATCTTCTTGGCGAGCAGCGCCGACATGATGTTGGCCTCATCCTCGTTGGTCACGGCGATGAAGACGTCGATCTGGTCGATGTGCTCCTCGGCCAGCAGCTCCTGATCCGCCGCATCGCCACAGAAGACGATGGTGTTCTCCAGCAGTTCGGAGAGCTGCTCCGCCCGCTTCTGGTTGCGCTCGATGAGCTTGACGCTGTAGCGCTTCTCCAGCTGGCGGGCGAGACCCGCGCCGATGTTGCCGCCACCGACGATCATGATGCGGCGGTAGGGGCTCTCTAGGCGCTGCAGCTCAGACATCACGGCACGGATATGGCCCGCGGCGGCGACGAAGAAGACCTCGTCATCCGCTTCGATGATGGTGGTACCTTGCGGACGGATCGGGCGGCCCTGACGGAAGATGGCCGCTACCCGAGTTTCGATGTTGGGCATGTGCTCGCGCAGGGTCGAGAGGGCATTACCCACCAGCGGGCCACCGTAGTAGGCCTTGACCGCCACCAGACCGACGCGGCCACCTGCAAAATCAACCACTTGCAGGGCGCCCGGGTATTCGATCAGGCGACGCACATAGTCGGTCACCAGCTGCTCCGGCGCGATCAGGTGATCAACCGGTACCGATTCCGGCAGGAACAGGCGATCCCGTTCGGTCAGATAAGCTGGCGAGCGGATCCGTGCCACCTTGTTCGGGGTGTTGAACAGGGAGTAGGCCACCTGACAGGCGATCATGTTGGTCTCGTCACTGTTGGTGACGGCGACCAGCATGTCGGCATCCTGAGCACCCGCTTCGCGCAGCACCTTGGGGTGGGCGCCGTGACCGTTGACCACCCGCAGGTCAAACTTGTCCTGCAGTTCGCGCAGGCGCTCACTGTCGGTATCGACGATGGTGATGTCGTTGTTCTCTCCGGCCAGGTTCTCGGCCAGAGTGCCGCCGACCTGGCCGGCTCCCAAAATGATGATTTTCATAGGGAACGTCTACTCGCGTTGAGGCAGTAAAGGGGCATTTCGCCTGCATGGCGATTGCCCCGGAAGAAGCATGTCAGCGTCACAGCTTGACCAGCTTGGCGTAGTAGAAGCCATCCATCTCGGCTTCACCCGGCAGGAACTGGCGACCCGGGCAGTCCGGGGTGTCCTGTTCGTGCAACGGTACCAATTTGGCATCTTTGGTCGCGGCAAGGAAGGCGCGGATCTGTTCGCAGTTCTCTTCCGGCAGGACGGAGCAGGTGGCGTAGAGCAGGGTGCCGCCGCTTTTCAGCTTGCCCCAGAGGGCGTTCAGAATACGGCGCTGCAGCTCGGCCAGCTCGCGGATGTCCTGATCACGGCGCAACCACTTGATGTCTGGGTGGCGGCGGATGACGCCGGTGGCGGAGCAGGGAGCATCCAGCAGGATGCGGTCAAACTGACCCTCCGGCCACCACTGTTCCGGTGCCGTGGCATCGCCGTGGATCACTTTGGCGGTCAGGCCGATGCGATCCAGGTTCTCCTGCACCCGTTTGAGGCGGTTCTCGTCGGCATCAACGGCGACCACGCCAGCCAGCTTGGGCTGACGCTCCAGCAGGTGGGCGGTCTTGCCGCCGGGGGCGGCGCAGGCATCCAGCACCCACTCACCCGGTTGCGGGTCGAGCAGGGCGGCAGCCTGTTGTGCTGCACCATCCTGTACCGAGCAGTCACCGACCTCGAAGCCGGGCAGCTTGGTCACATCGCAAGGACGCTCCAGCAGGATGCAATCCTCGCCCTCTTCACCGGCCACGGCATTGATGCCGACTTCAGCCATGCGAGCCAGCATGGCATCGCGGCTCTGGCGCTGGCTGTTGTTGCGGATCCACATGGGGGGGCGCTGGTTGTTCGCCTCCATGATGAATTCCCACTCATCGTGATAGGCCTGACGCAGACGCTTGGTGAGCCACTCCGGATGACCGAGGCGAATGCTGGGAACGCGGTCGATGCGCAGCAGAATGACTTCGGCGCTGCGCTGGAAGTTGCGCAGCACGCCGTTGATGAGGCCACGCAGGGAGGTGCCCTTGAGCAGTTTGACGGCGTTGACGGTCTCGGCCACCGCGGCGTGAGCCGGAATGCGAGTGTAGATGAGCTGATAGAGACCGACCAGGATGAGGTAGTGGAAAATGCGGCTCTTGTTCTTGAGCGGCTTGTCCATCATCTCGTTGACTGCCGCATCGAGGCGGGGCAGCCAGCGCAGGGTGCCGTAGCAGAGTTCTTGCAGGAGAGCGCGGTCGCGAGGTGCAACCTTCTCCTGGGCAGCAGGCAGAACAGCGGAGAGGGATTGACCCTGATCCAGCACCTGTTGAATAACGAGAGCGGCCTGTGCACGTGTTTTCATAGAGTTACCTTAGATGCGCAAGTCGGGGCCTGGGCCCCGCTTGTGTCAATTCAATCCAGTTCAATTCAATTGCGTGCCGGGTTCAAACCAGTCGCGGCGAGAGTTGAGCAGATCCGAAACGGACATCGCCTTCTTGCCGGGCGGTTGCAGGGTCAGCAGGCGCAGTACCCCTTTGCCGGTAGCGATATCGATCCCCTGCTTGTCGGCCTTGAGCAGGGTGCCGGCGGGTTGGCCGTGGTCGCTGTCAATGACGGCGGCTTGCCATACCTTGACGGTCTGGTCAGCCACTTCAAACCAGCTGATGGGCCAGGGGTTGAACGAGCGGATGCAGCGTTCGATGGCAACAGCCTCCATCGACCAGTCGATACGGGCCTCTTCCTTGGAGAGCTTTTCGGCGTAGTTGGCCAGCGCATCATCTTGCGCCTCGGCAGCGGTTTCACCGGCGGCCATGGCATTGATGGTGTCGACCAGTGCCTGCGGGCCCAGCTCGGCCAGCTTGTCATAGAGGCTGGCAGAGGTCTCGTCGGCGGCGATGGGGCAGCTTACCTTGCGGATCATGGCGCCGGTATCCAGTCCCACATCCATCTGCATGATGGTGACGCCGGTTTCGGCATCGCCCGCCCAGATAGAGCGCTGGATCGGTGCGGCACCGCGCCAGCGGGGCAGCAGGGAGCCATGGACGTTGATGCAGCCCAGCCGCGGGGTATCGAGTACCACCTTGGGCAGGATCAGGCCATAGGCAACCACCACCATCAGGTCGGCGCCAAGTGCGGCCAGTTCGGCTTGCGCCTCTTCCTTGCGCAGAGAGGCAGGTTGGTAAACCGGCAGGTTGTGGGCCAGTGCCAGCTCTTTGACCGGGCTGGCGGTGAGCTTCTGGCCACGGCCAGCGGGCTTGTCAGGCTGGGTATAAACGGCAACGACCTCGTGGTCGGAAGACAACAACGCCGCCAGGTGACGGGCGGCGAAGTCGGGAGTACCGGCAAAAATCAGTTTCAGCTTATTCAATGGGGCAGATCCTCAGAGGACTTTGCGATCTTCACGGGCCATCTTTTCCAGCTTCTGGCGAATGCGCTGGCGCTTGAGCGGGGACAAGTAATCCACAAACAGCTTGCCGACCAGATGATCCATCTCATGCTGGATGCAAATGGCGAGCAGATCGTCGGCTTCCAGCTCGAATGGCTTGCCGTTGCGATCCAGGGCGCGGATTTTGATCTGTTCAGCGCGAGGCACCAGAGCACGGCTGCCGGGCACGGAGAGGCAACCCTCTTCGATACCGGTGCTGCCGCACTGCTCGATGACCTCCGGATTGATCAATACCAGAGGATCTTCACGGTTTTCAGAGACATCGATCACTATGATGCGCTGGTGAATGTCGACCTGAGTCGCGGCCAGGCCAATGCCTTCCTCCGCGTACATGGTTTCGAACATATCATCTACAATCTGTTGTAACTCGGGTGTAAAGGTCTCGACAGGGGCTGCAACGGTGCGCAGGCGCTCATCGGGAAAACGCAATACATCTAGAATGGCCATAGTTTTTTCTTTAGTTTCGTATAAATGCAGTCAATATTGGCGTAATTCTAGTCATTTACGCCGACAAAAAACAGCAACACTTTGCGTACAGAAGTAACAGGGAGTGTTATGTATCTGAAGCAAACCATCCTCGCCTGCCTGCTGGTGACCGTGAGTCAGGCAGCAGTGGCCGATCAGCTGAGGCTGAAAGCGGGTTACCCCGAAAGCTATGTAGTGCAAAAAGGCGACACCCTGTGGGACATCTCCGGCAAGTATCTTTCCGAACCCTGGCTCTGGCCTCGTCTCTGGAATATCAATCCGCAGATTGCCAATCCTCACTGGATCTACCCCGGTGATGTACTGCATCTGAGCTGGGTCAATGGTGAACCCCGGCTCGGCAAGGCGATGCAGGGTGGCAAGCAAGTCATCCGCCTCGGCCCGAAAACCCGTTACGAGAACAAAGCTAACCCCATTCCGACCCTGCCTATCAGCGAGATCGGCCCCTTCCTGCAAACCGACCATATTCTGGCTGACAGCCAGCAGCAGAAAACCTTGCCCTATCTGCTGGGGTCGGATCAGAAGCATATCGGCATGCTGGAAGGGGACACCCTCTATGTGCAGGGCTCCCTGACGCCGGGGCAGGTTTATGGCATTTATCACCCCGGAGTGGTCTACAAGGATCGCGAAACCGGTGAACTGCTGGGCCAGGAGGCGATCTTTGCCGGTGTGGTGCGGGCCGTTGCGCGTCTTGATGGCAATCGGACCGAGGTGACTCTGACTCATAACCAGCGCGAAGTGCTGCAGGGCGACAAGGTGATGCCGCTGCCGGCTCAGGAGAATATGCCCGCCGTCTTCACACCGAAAGCGGCACCTGCCATCACGCCGGGTTATATCATCGATTTGCCGAACAAGACCCGGGGAGGTGGCAAGTTTGATGTGGTGCTGATCAACCGGGGTGGCCGCGATCAACTGGTTGCCGGGGATGTACTGGATGTCAGACGGCCCGGTGCTGCTCTGGTCACCAAGAATGGCGATGTACAGTACAAGGAGCTCTCGTCGGTTTTTAACCGGGTGTTTTACAGCAGCAACAAGAAGGCACCACTGCCCTCTGAAGCGATTGCCCGTGTCATGTTGTTCAAGGTGTATGACAAGCTGAGTTACGGTCTCATCATGCAGAGTAACGACATGGTGAGTGCGGGCTATCAGGTCACTCACTTCTGACGTGAACTACCCCGACGCGCGTCTGGCGCTCTGGCTAACTCTCGATGCGGTCACCGGTATTGGTCCGGTGACCGCTGCACGTCTGTTGGAACGGGCCGGGGGAACTATTGATGCCCTGTTCCAGAGCGATGAAGCGCAGCTGCATGCTATGGGGTTGTCGTCAGAGCAGATCAAACAACTGCGCTGGCCCTCGCCGGTGGTTGAGCAGAGCCTGGTTTGGGCCGCTTTGCCTGACAATCACCTTATTCCGCAAGATCACCCGATTTATCCACCCTTGTTGCGGGAAATTCCCGCGGCACCCCTGCTGCTCTACTGTCGTGGCGATCTTGCTGCGCTGTCGCTACCCCAGCTGGCAATGGTGGGGACACGCCATCCTACCTATGCAGGCAAAGATAATGCCTCCCGCCTCTGTAGCGAGCTGGTTGGATGCGGGTTAGCCATCACCTCGGGCCTTGCGCTCGGTATCGATGGTGTCTGCCATCAGCAAGCGCTGGCTTGTGGCGGTATCACCCTTGCCGTGTTGGGTTCCGGGCTGGATTGCCTCTACCCCAAACGCCACCAGGGGCTGGCAGGCCAGATTCTGGAGAGTGGTGGTTTGCTTATCTCCGAGCTGGCGCCGGATAAAGGACCGCTGGCTGAACATTTTCCTCGTCGCAACCGTATTATCAGTGGTCTGTCGCTGGGAACTCTGGTGGTGGAGGCGACCGAGCAGAGCGGTTCGCTGATCACCGCCCGCTATGCGCTTGAACAGGGGCGCGAAGTGTTTGCAGTGCCCGGCGCCCCGCAAAACGCCCAGGCGATAGGGTGTAACAGATTAATTCAGCAGGGGGCCAAACTTGTGCTGAGTGCGGCCGATATAGTGGAAGAGCTGCCAGAGTGGATCGCACGGCCACATCCGTCGGTCACACCATCTGAGCAACCGCATAATAGCGAATTGCCTTATGCCGATTTGTTGGATAACGTAGATTATGAGACCACGAGCGTGGATACCGTTGCCGAGCGGGCCCAGCTTCCTGTCGAAGTGGTATTGGGCAGGTTGGTAGAGCTGGAGCTAGTCGGTGCAGTGATGGCGGTAGCCGGTGGATACGTCAGAGCGAGGAGGGCGAATCATGTTTGATGTATTGATGTACCTTTTCGAGACCTACATCCACAGCGATGCAGATGTGATGGTCGAGCAGGATGAGCTCACCGACGAGTTGAGCCGGGCCGGTTTCGATAAAGAAGAGATCGACAAGGCGCTCGACTGGCTGGAGCGACTGGCCAATCTGCACGATAGCGAGCGGGAGGTCTATGTCACCGCCAGTGCGCAAGGCTCGATGCGTATCTATGCTCCGCAAGAGCTGGCACGCCTCAGCACCGAGTGCCGCGGCTTCCTGCTCTTTCTGGAACAGGCCCAGGTGCTGAATGCCGAAACCCGCGAGATCTGTATCGAGCGCCTGCTCGAGCTGGACAAGCCGGACATCGAGCTGGATGACCTCAAGTGGGTCGTCATGATGGTGCTGTTCAACGTACCGGGCAGTGAAAATGCCTACCAGCAGATGGAAGAGCTGGTGTTTGATGAGTCAGACGGCGTCATTCACTGACAGTCCGGTGCCGCGCTGGTAGAATTCAGGCCATCTGGATTTCAAGGCGCGGCCCATGTCAAAAATCGATCATCACCTCTTTTCAGCCCACGAACATGCCTTCGAGCGCGAGCCGTGCCCGCAGTGTGGGGCCGAGCTGGTGATCCGCCAGGGCAAACATGGCCCATTTCTAGGCTGTTCTGCCTATCCTGCCTGTGATTACATACGCTCCCTGACGCCATCCGGCCGCGACATCGAAAAGGTGCTCGAAGGCTCTGCCTGTCCCGATTGCGGACAGCTGCTGGCGATCAAGAAGGGGCGTTACGGCTTGTTTGTCGGCTGCACCCAGTATCCGGCCTGTCAGCACATCGAATCCCTGCAGGAGAGCGATGATACCCAGATCCTCTGCCCCGAGTGCGGCAAGGGTCATCTGGTGAGCCGCACCTCCCGCTACGGCAAGCAGTTTTACTCCTGTGATGGCTATCCCCATTGCAAATATGTGGTGAACGACAAGCCGATCCCCATGCCTTGTCCCGCGTGTGGCTGGGGCATCATGGTGGAAAAAAAAGTGAGGGGAACTCTGCGTTGGGTCTGTCCGCAAAAGAAATGCGGCCACCAAAGTGAGCAGGTATAATCCCGCCGCCGCAACCGGATTGAAACGTTTTCGGTGAACTTCAACCCCCCACTTGGAGTAAGGAAATTCCCACCATGAATAAACCCTTTGTTGCCGTATTGATGGGCTCTGATTCTGATTTCCCCGTGATGCAGACTACCCTCGAGGTGCTCAAGTCATTTGATATCGCAGTGGAAGTCAAAGTCACCTCCGCGCACCGCACGCCGGCTGCGACTCATCAGTATGTGACCGATGCCGAGGCCCGTGGCTGCAAGGTCTTTATCTGTGCTGCCGGTCTGGCGGCGCATCTGGCGGGTGCCGTAGCCGGCATCACGACTCGTCCCGTGATCGGGGTGCCCATCGATGGTGGCCCGCTCAAGGGGCTGGATGCGTTGCTCTCCACCGTGCAGATGCCGGGTGGTGTACCGGTGGCGACCGTGGCGATCGGCAAAGCCGGTGCCAAGAACGCAGGTTATCTGGCAGCCCAGATGCTGGCAGTAGCCGATGATGAACTGGCGGCCAAGGTTCGGGCCGAACGCCAGAAGAATGCCGAAGAGGTGATGGCCAAGGATGCCGCCCTGCAGGCTCAACTCAAGTAAGTGAGCGGTTGGCGCTCCGGATGTGTCGTATTTTTCCTGTGCAACAGCAAAACGTCACTTTGCCATGGTCGCCGCCATACGGATTCAACTTGCTACTAAGTGACGAGGCGGCAGCCAGGCTGCCGCATTTTTCCTATGCCAAATGAATTTGAACAGGCGGTTGCTGCCCTCCAGCAGGAAGGGGTGATCGCTTATGCGACCGAGGCCGTGTTTGGTCTGGGATGTGATCCCGACTCCGAAGTTGCGGTGCAGCGACTGCTGGCCATCAAGCAGCGTCCGGTAGAGAAGGGGTTGATCCTGATTGCTGCCGATTTGGCGCAATTGCAGGACTACATCGATCTGAGCCAACTTAGCGGTGAGCAACTGGCTCTGGTTGAAGCCAGCTGGCCCGGTCCTTTTACCTGGATCATGCCTGCCCGTGCAACGACGCCGGCCTGGCTTACCGGGCAGTTTGAGACCCTGGCGGTGCGCGTGACGGCCCATCCTCAGGTACAGGCGTTGTGCCGTGCCTTTGGTAAGCCGCTGGTCTCTACCAGTGCCAACCTGACCGGTGAGGAGCCTGCCCGTCGGGTGGCCGATATTGGTGAGCGGCTGGCAAGCAAGTTAGCCTATATCCTGCCCGGGGAAGTGGGTGGTCAAGCCAACCCATCAGAGATCAAGGACGCCCGAACCGGCGCCATTATTCGCCCCTCCTGAGCAGGCGGATACGTCATGATTTGCTATCAATCCGCTGAGCGGTGAGCTCATCGGATTGATTTAACTATAAAAATGGACAGGGCGTTCACGATCCTGCCTGACTGGAGACAAGATGAGCAAACCGGATGTGGCCCAGGTCAAGGCCTTCCTGTTGCAGTTGCAGGACGAGATCTGCCGTGGTCTGGAACTGGCCGACGGTGCCGGACACTTTGTGGAAGATGCCTGGAGTCGTGAAGGCGGTGGCGGCGGTCGTACCCGCGTGCTGCGCCATGGCGCGGTGATCGAGCAGGGAGGGGTCAACTTCTCCCATGTCTATGGCGATGCCATGCCTGCCTCTGCGACGGCCCATCGCCCCGAGTTGGCCGGTCGCAAGTTCGAGGCTATGGGTGTGTCGCTGGTGATCCATCCGCACAACCCCTATGTGCCGACCAGCCACGCCAATGTCCGTTTCTTCATCGCCGAGAAGGAAGGCGAAGAGCCGATCTGGTGGTTTGGCGGTGGCTTCGATTTGACGCCATTCTATCCATTCGCCGAGGATGTCCAGCACTGGCATCAGGTCTCCCGTGATCTCTGCCAGCCCTTTGGTGATGAGATCTACCCCGAGTTCAAATCCTGGTGCGATCGCTACTTCTTCCTCAAGCACCGCAATGAGACGCGAGGGGTGGGCGGTCTCTTCTTCGACGATCTGAATCGCTGGCCTTTTGCCGACTGCTTCGCCTTTATGCAGGCGGTAGGTCGGGGTTATCTCGATGCCTACCTGCCGATCATCGCGCGACGCAAGGTACTGCCCTATGGCGAGCGGGAGCGGGAGTTCCAGCTCTATCGTCGTGGTCGCTATGTGGAGTTCAATCTGGTGTATGACCGGGGCACCCTGTTCGGGTTGCAGACCGGCGGACGTACCGAGTCGATCCTGATGTCGATGCCACCGCTGGCACGTTGGGAGTATGACTGGCAGCCGGAGGCGGGCACTCCAGAAGCCTTGCTCTACACCGATTACCTCACGCCGCGAGAGTGGCTGTGACCCGAGGGACTATGATGGTCCCTTTTTACTGGCCGATATTCGGCTTGTTCCCGAGAGTGAAAACCCGTTAAATCGGAATATTGCCCTATGATGGAACTCTTTGATGGATCGTTATCTGGTTTTTGGCCACCCGGTGCGCCACAGCAAGTCCCCCTTCATTCACACCCTGTTTGCCAGACAAACCCAGCAAGAGCTGGAGTATGGACTGGCTGAACCCGCCGTCGACGAGTTTGCCCACGCCCTGCAGGTCTTCTTTGCCCAAGGGGGCAAGGGATGCAATGTCACCGTTCCCTTCAAGGAGCAGGCATTCACTCTGGTCGATCGGTTGAGCCCGAGGGCCAAGCGGGCGGGCGCGGTCAATACCATCAAGCTGACCGATGATGGCGTGCTGCTGGGGGACAACACCGATGGTGCAGGGCTAGTTGCCGACCTCAAGTCCCACGGCGTGACGCTGGCGGATAGCCGGATCCTGCTGCTGGGTGCCGGTGGAGCAGCTCGCGGTGCATTGGCGCCGCTGCTGGCAGAGCTGCCGAGCGAGCTGGTGATCGCCAACCGCACCCACACAAAAGCGCAACAGTTGGCTGCCGAATTCTGCGATCTGGGGCCTGTGACTGCCCAGACCTATGAGCAGTTGGCTGGTCCGTTCGATCTCGTTATCAACTCTACCTCCGCCAGCCTTCAAGGGGAGCTGCCGCCGTTGGCCCCTGCCCTGATCCACGCCGATATTGCCATCTACGACATGATGTATGGCGCCTCGGATACGGCGTTTATCAGTTGGGCCAAACAGCAGGGGGCCCGTCAAACCATGGATGGACTCGGCATGTTGGTGGAGCAGGCTGCCGAAGCGTTTACCGTGTGGCGCGGAATTCGTCCCGGGACTAAACAGGTATTGAGAGAGTTGAAGCGTAACTTGGGGGTGATATGAACCAGGGTATTCTGTTTCCTGACCTGATGGAGTGGCAGGCTGACGAACAGCGGGTGCGTTTTCCTGCCCAGCAGATGGGGGCGCTGATAGATTGTTACATCAGCCATCGGCGACTGGAGAAAATGACCGGTCTGGCGCTGACGAGAGAGGATGACATCGTCAGAGCCTTCGAAAGTGTACGTTTTGATATTGAAGATATGGCTGAAAAACTCATTGAAGAACAAGAGTTTGCTGAAGATGGCGCTATCTACCTCTGATTTTCCAAAGTTTTTTTGTTTTGTAGCGGAACTACTTTGAAATGGCGCTGACTAACTAGATAGTTGAGGAAGTGCTAGCTAGTCACCTTTATAACTCCCCGGTATTCGTACTGGGGATTTTTTTATCTACATGAAAGTAAATGGTTTTTTCTTAATCTGTAAGTTGTGAAACTAAATTACATAAATTACTTTCACTTTCTGCTGCTTTGCTGTACAGTTGTCTGCGTAGGGTACAGAGGTAAGATGTTCTATCTTTCAGACCTTTTATTTCACGTAATTGAATGTGGCTGAATAGCTGCCCCGATGAGGTTCTCGTCGGGGTGTTTTTTTA
The DNA here is from genome assembly GCF_024436075.1 of Aeromonas sp. JL9. Lineage (NCBI taxonomy): Bacteria > Pseudomonadati > Pseudomonadota > Gammaproteobacteria > Aeromonadales > Aeromonadaceae > Aeromonas > Aeromonas sp. JL9. The sequence goes on from NZ_JANFNV010000017.1 coordinate 79,061, forward strand.
TGCGCGGCATTTAGAGTAAATGCTTTAAATTGGCGATGCATTTGATAGAATGAGGCTGCTTCTTGAGGAATACCTGTCGTCTGGTACTCAAGATTCAGCTTCTTCCCAATTTTTTGAACTTATTATTTCAGGCTGGATGGCATCACTGTCGTCCGGCCTCATTTTTATCCCTTCCGGTCAGGTTCTGTAATTAAATTTCATTTTGGTCTCTTTTTGTAATTCTTGTTCGTTTTGAAAGAACAGATCTGAAAACGCTATCAACGTCTTCCAAAGTTAATTCCTTTCATGAATTAACGATCTATCTATATGAACTGTAAGCGGTAATTGATATAACAGGGGAGACGAATGCGGGGTATTAGTCGTGAGGCAGGTGAAAGCGGCAATCTGAAACCCTTTCAATCAGCGGAGGAGTGCTCCGCCAATTGCAAGGAAAGCGAGGAGTGGATTACTCCTCGACAGGTTGCTGTTCGTCAGCGTCCAGCAGGTCGGTATCGTCACCACTGACGTACCATTCGGTCAGGGTTTGCGCCAGCTTCTCCACACCGATGTTGGTGAGGGAGGAGAACGCTTCAACTTGGATCTGGGAACCGAGGTTGGCAACGGCCTGGCGCACCTTGATCACCTGGTTGTTGCGCGGACCCGGGCTCAGTTTGTCAGCCTTGGTCAGCAACAGCATGACGGGCAGCTGACGGTGTGAGCTCCACTCCAGCATGTTCATGTCGGTATCTTTGAGCGGGTGGCGGATGTCCATCAGGATCACCAGACCTTTCAATGACTCACGGCGCTGCAGATACTCTGCCAGTGACTTTTGCCACTTGAGCTTCATTTCAAGCGGAACTTGCGCATAACCATAACCCGGCAAGTCGACCAGACGCTTGCCCGGTTCCAGCTCAAACAGGTTGATCAGCTGGGTACGACCGGGTGTCTTACTGGTGCGCGCCAGGTTCTTGTGTTTGGTTAAGGTGTTCAATGCAGATGACTTACCGGCGTTGGAACGGCCGGCAAACGCGATCTCGACACCCCCATCATTTGGCAGGTGACGGATGTCGGGTGCGCTGGTCACAAAATGCACCTTATTGAAATTCAGAGTTTGTGTATCCAACGTAAATTCCCCATGGAGATAGAGGGTTATAGAGTTACTTTTTTGTAAAATGGTGTAAAATAGCGTCGCTTAAACGCGTTTATTTTAACATGCCTTCAGCGGCATGGGATCTGGAAGCCTAATAACGAAAAGTTGGAACGCCATGAAGAACCTAGTCATTACTCTTGCTCTGATGGTTGGCGTAACGGGGATGGCACAAGCCAAGGGCGATGCCGCTGCGGGACAGACCAAGGCTGCCGTTTGTGCGGCTTGTCATGGACCGGACGGAAACAGCCTGGTTGATATGTACCCCAAAATTGCTGGTCAGCACGCATCATATATCAAAAAGCAGTTAGTTGAACTGAAGGCTGCCGCTTCTGGTCAAATTGGCCGGGTTGCGCCAGTGATGGGGCCGATGGCGTTACCTTTGTCGGAACAGGACATGGATGACCTGGCGGCTTATTTCTCCAGCCTGAAGGTTACCCCTATCGCTGTCCCTGACGACGTGGTCGAAGCGGGCAAGGCACTCTATATGGGTGGTGACATGAGTCGCGGTCTGGCAGCTTGTACGGCTTGCCATGGTCCCCGTGGCTCGGGTGTCGAACAGGCGAAGTATCCCAACCTGTCCGGCCAGCATCCTGCCTATATCAAGGCTCAGCTCACCGCATTCCGTGCCGGGACGCGTGACAACGATCCGAATGGCATGATGCGGGATGTTGCCAAGAAACTGACTGATCAGGATATCGAAGCCCTCTCCAAATATGTGGCGGGTCTGCACTGATATAGTCGATACGGTCGATTTGAGTTGAAACGGGGAGCCTGGGCTCCCCGTTATTTTTATGGCTTTCAGATAATTCTCGGTTTAATCCCCCCGTTCTGTAAGAGATCTCCCATTCTCAAGGCAGGCCAAGGCTCATAAAATTGCATAAAATATTAAATAATCATTATTTATCAATGAATTATATAAGTATTGATATTTTTCGACATGTTGAGAATGTTTTGAGTGGATTGAGCCGCTTTATAGAGTTGGTACAGTAGGCTTAATGGATTCACCCACGGATTGGGTGGCGGTTTCACGACAGGGTGTTGTGAGCAGAGGATGGCTGGCGTGGCGGGATGCCATGGGCTCGGATGAGCTGGCAAAGGATTGAAGGATCAGGATGGTGACCATCTCCGGAGCGGGATGGGGTTGCGGGATGCAGACTCCCCGGCACGATGGCAGGATGCGGTCGAGACGGGTCAAACAGGCACATGCACATTCAGGAACGACCAATATAAGGTCAGGATGACCACACAACGATATGATGCGGCGACAAGTTGTCACGGAGAGGACGAAATAGATTGTTTTGCCATTCAGGATGGCGCACGCATGAACATATCAAGGCAGCTTCGGCTGCCTTTTTTCTTTTGGGTCATTAACCCGATCAGCCATTCTGTGTCAAAATACCAGCAACATGCCCAGAGGATACCGATCCTGCGGTGTTCAGTGGCCTGATTGGGCCGGATTGGTGCGGGATCCTGCTCTTGTTCCAGCCTTACTGTTCCTCGCATCGTATCCCACCGGGTGAGATCATCCCGGGTACGGGTCAAACCAGTTATTTTCGGAGTTAGCCATTCATGATGTCTGCCAAACAACCCACTCGCAAGCCTACTGGCAAGCGCAAAGAATCTGATGTCAGTGCTCAGGAAGGCCGTGAGCGTAAACGGGCTGCCAAGCGAAAGGGCCTGAAGGCGGGTTCTCGTCAGCAAGTTGAACAGCCGAAGAACAAGTCTGGCAACAGCCAGTCCAAAGATCCGCGTATCGGTTCCCGCAAGCCGGTAGTTCTGGTGGTGGATGACAAACAGAAGAAGCCGACAGCCCCCAAGGCGGTGAAAGAGAAGAAGCTGGTGATGACGCCCGAGCAGGAGCTGGCTTCCATCGAAAACGATGACCGCTTGAATGATCTGCTGGATCGTCTTGATGCCGGTGAAACCCTGGAAGCGGCCGAGCAGGCCTGGGTTGATCAGCGTGTCGACCGTTATCAGGAGCTGATGGATGAGCTGGGCATCATCGACAACGACGATGATGAAGATGATGAGCTGCCGTTTGATGATGGCGATGACGCCGAGTTCGACGAGCAGAAACCGGCCTCCGAAGAGGAGTTGTGGGACCGTTTCAACCAGGTCGATTTCAAGCCGGAAACCAAGCCTGAGCCGAAGAAAAAGTGATGAGTGGATGGATGCTGGCCGCCCTGTTGGGCGGCCTGATTTTGTCAGGATTGGCCATCTATGCAGGCATGCTGCTGGCCAGACTGAGACGACAGCAAGCGATGCAGTGGCAGGCTATAACTGCTCGCAATGAGCGAATTCTGGAGAGCGTGCGGGTCATTGCTCATGCGGTGCAGGAGGGGCAGTGCGATTACTCCGAAGGCGCCATTCGGCTGACCAATCTGCTGGATGCGTTGCAGATCAAGGGGGGGCGAGCGTTCGTTGCCGAGTTCCCGGGTCTGTACGGGCTGTATGAGAAGGTGAAAGATATGCCGACTCATGAGGCCAGACGCGCCCTCAAGCGCAATGAAGTGATGAAGATGGATCTCGAACGCAGCGGCTACGAGGCTGAGCTGGAGGCTCAGATCCTCAAGGATGTGGCCCAGCTGAAGGATTTTCAGTTAGGTCGGTGAGCCAACAATAACAACAAGAGAGGAAGCGAGCGTGCAAGCAGAACAGATTGTGTGGGATCAGGCCCTGATCGAAAAATATAACTACAGTGGCCCGCGATACACCTCTTATCCCACTGCGCTGGAGTTCAACGAGAGCTTCGGCTATCCGGATTTTGTCCGCGCTGCCGGCCAGTATCCCGAGCGCAATCTGTCGCTCTACGTGCATATCCCTTTCTGTCACAAGCTCTGCTACTACTGCGGCTGCAACAAGGTCATTACCCGTCATCAGCACAAGGCTGACGAGTATCTCGACCACCTGGAGCAGGAGATCAAGGCGCAAGCCCCGCTCTTCAAGCACCGTCTGGTCACCCAGCTGCACTGGGGTGGTGGAACACCCACCTATCTGGATGAAGCACAAACGCGCCGTCTGATGGCCATGCTGCGTGAGCACTTCCATTTCGCCGAAGAGGGGGAGTTCAGCATCGAGGTCGATCCGCGCGAGATTGCCATTACCATGCTGGATGTGCTGCGAGACGTCGGCTTCAACCGCATCAGCCTTGGGGTGCAGGACTTCAACAAGGATGTGCAGGTTGCGGTCAACCGCGAGCAGGACAACGACTTTATTAAAGCGATGCTGGAACGGGCCCGTGAACTTGGCTTCCGCTCGACCAACCTCGACCTTATCTATGGCCTGCCGCATCAGGATCGTGCCCGCTTCCACCATACGCTGGAAGAGGTGCTCAAGACGGATCCGGCGCGCCTCTCCATCTTCAACTATGCCCATCTGCCGAGTCGCTTTGCCGCCCAGCGCAAGTTGAAAGAGGTGGATATGCCTGCGCCGCAGGAGAAGCTGGCCATGCTGCAGGACACCATCGCCTTCCTCACCGGTCAGGGTTACCAGTTCATCGGCATGGACCATTTTGCCAAACCAGATGACGAACTGGCAGTGGCGCAGCGCGAGGGCAAGCTGCACCGCAACTTCCAGGGCTATACCACTCAAGGTGATTGCGATCTGCTGGGGCTGGGGGTCTCCTCCATCAGCATGATCGGTGATGCCTACTCCCAGAACCAGAAAGAGCTCAAGACCTATTACGCACAGGTTGCAGAGCTGGGTCATGCCCAGTGGAAAGGCTGCTCGCTCAATCAGGATGACCTGATCCGCCGTGAGGTGATCAAGCGGCTCATCTGTGATTTCCGTCTGAACTTTGCCGCTGTCGAACAGGCGCACGGGCTCAATTTCAGAGAGTATTTTGCCGACGATCTCAAGCTGCTGCAGACCTTCATCAACGATGGACTGGTGCGTATGACGGAGGATGGTCTGGAGGTCTCCTCCACGGGGCAGCTGCTGATCCGCAATATCTGCATGTGTTTCGACGTGTACCTGCGCAACAAGGCGCGCCAGCAGCAGTTTTCTCGCGTGATATAAGCTTGTTTGCCGATCAGAAAACAGAAAGGGGCGCCATCGTGGCGCCCCTTTCATATGTATTTTTGCTTAAGCAGCGGGTCGGGAAGGTTCTGGCAAGAAGTCTCTGCGCTGAGGCAAGCAATTGGGAATCAAGCAATGGTCGCGGTAAAACGCAGATAAAAAGATGGGGGCGACTTGCGTCGCCCCCGGTAGTCGTATCGCTCAGATCCTTGAACGAAGTTGCTCCCTGCAATCCCTGACTGTTTACCTCTTCCTTTAGGTTTCCCCTTCCCAATCCTTTGGGGTGTCCTTTAGCCATCTTGGCCTGACGAGTCATCCTGTCCCGTCGCACTTTCTCCGTCCTGGGAGGTGTCCTTTACCACATCCTGTGGTGAGTCCATTTGCCCAACCCTGGCAGCCAGTCTTCCTGACCGACTTCATTGCGTCCGTGCATGAGTAACTATAAGGATTTTCTAACCGGCTACAACGCCAGATTGGAAAACGTTTTTGTTATTAGCTATTTCGAAAGTGGTGAGTTTCGATTTATTCATTTATAAACAGCTAGTTAAGTTACTCATATTCATGTTTTAAGATCTTATCTTCCGATTATCTCGGGGATCTTTTCGGCTGTTAGCTTACATATGGAATGGCAGATCTCTTACAGCGCGTTTTGGTTGCTTCAGAAACAGATGTTGCAATCTGATGATGGTCATTCGGGGTGAGTTGGTGAGGCATGCGTATTCCGGCGAAGTTGAACAGCCATTCCGGCCAACGTGAACACCCTGATCCTTAACGCGCTCACGTCATCC